>JANNWE010000083.1:0-31485 GCA_031414675.1 Cytophagaceae bacterium | reverse complement strand
AAAGATGCAGGAAATTGTAAAAAGAAACTTGAATCAAACCACAGCTCAAATTAGATTTAAAGACGGCATACCCTCTATGCCACCAACCGAAGGCAATAGAAATATCATGAAGGTGCTGAGTCAAGTGAGTGTTGACCTTGGCATGGGAGGTGTTAAAGAGGGCGACCCGGGTTCGAGAGGTGCGGGAGATATCAGTTATGTGGCCGATTATTTGGATTGTCTGGATGGCTTGGGAGCCTCAGGCTCAGGTGCTCATACACCTACAGAAACCATGAATATCAAAGAATATCCAAAATTGATTAAACGTAGCACTTTGTTGATTTATAGGCTTTTGAAATGAATAATGCTCTACGATGGTTCTACCATCGTTGGGGTGACATTCAAGTTTTACAAAGCTGTGCGATGGCTATTCTTCGTACGTGTGTAAACCGGTCATTGACCGCAGAAAACAGAAATTAATTAGAAAAGAGTGAAAAAATATAAAATATTTCATTTCGGATAAATACTTCAATTTCTCCGAAAGCTAAATAAAATTGTAAATTTACCCGCTCATTAAGTGCCATCAAAAATGATAATAAAAGAACTTACAGATTATTTAGAAAAGATAGCTCCGCTGAGTTATCAGGAAGATTATGACAATTGCGGATTAATTGTAGGTGATTCAAATACTGAAATCACAAATGTTTTGGTAAGCTTGGATGTGACTTTGGAAGTCATAGACGAGGCCATTTCAAAGAATTGCAATCTAATTGTAGCTCACCATCCTTTGATATTTAGAGGGTTGAAAAAACTGAATGGCAAGAATTATATTGAAAAGTCTGTAATAAAGGCCATTAAAAATGATATCGCAATTTATGCTATTCATACAAATCTAGACAATGTTGCTAATGGTGTGAATTTTAAAATAGCCGAGAAGTTGGGCTTAAAAAATATTAAAATCCTTGCACCCAAAAGCCAGACATTAATGAAACTTACGGTTTTTGTTCCACAGGAATCGACAGGGAAGCTTTTAGACGCTCTGTATAGTGCGGGTGCCGGTGAAATAGGAAATTACGCTAACTGTAGTTTTAGAACGGAAGGTAAAGGAACATTTAAACCAAACCATCTTGCCAATCCGTTTGTCGGCAAAGAAGGATATTTGGAAGAAGTAGAAGAATCAAGAATTGAAGTGATTTTCCCTAGTTATTTAAAAAATCAAGTTTTGAAAGGAATGCAATCTGGGCATCCTTATGAAGAGATTTCATATTATTTGCATCTATTAGAAAATCAAAATCAGGAAGTAGGCTCAGGGGCAATTGGAGATTTAATAAATGAAATGGAGTTGTTGCATTTTTTGCCATTTTTAAAAGAAAAAATGGTATTAAATGTAATTCGATATACAGAAAGTCATAGAAAAAAAATAAAAAAGATAGCCATTTGTGGTGGGGTAGGAAGTTTTCTATTAAATGAAGCTAAAGGAGCCGGGGCTGATATTTTTATTACCTCAGATTATAAGTATCACGAGTTTTTTGATGCTGAAAACCACATAATTATTGCAGATATTGGGCATTTTGAGAGTGAACAATTTACAAAAGATTTAATAGTAGAAAATATATCAAAAAAATTCATTAATTTTGCGACTTATTTATCAGAAATAGATACCAATCCAATTAAATATTATTATTGAAAGAGCTTTCTGAAGTTCTTTTTACATTTTTAAGTATATGGAGATTACAATTGCAGACAAACTGATTACACTTCTCGAACTTCAAGAGATAGATTCAAGGCTAGATCAATTAAGAAAACTTAGAGGAGATTTACCAGAAGAAGTTAAAGACCTTGAAGATGAGGTAATTGGCATAGAAACCAGAATTTCTAAGTTTCAGAAAGAAATAGAAGTATTTAAAGAAGAAATTGACCGTCACATTCACAACAAAAAAGAATCTGAAAAGCTAATTTTGAAATACAAAGATCAACAAATGAACGTTAGAAATAATCGTGAATTTGATGCTATTTCAAAAGAATTAGAATTGCAAGAACTAGAAATTCAACTTTCAGAAAAAAGAATTAAAGAGGCAGAATATAAAATCTCCGTAAAACAACAAGAGATTGGTGATACGGATGGAAGTAGAGAAAAAAGAGCCGCTGTTTTAGAACAAAAAAGATTGGAACTTGATAAATTGGTAAACGAGAGCCAAGATGAAGAAGAAAAACTTATTAAGCAAAGTGATAAACAAGGCAAGAAAGTAGAAGATAGGCTTTTAAAAGCTTATCAAAGAATTCGTGGAGGAGCTAAAAATGGACTAGCCGTTGTTGCAGTAGATAGAGGGGCTTGTGGTGGATGTTTCAATGTGGTACCACCTCAGCGTCAAGCTGATATAATGGATAAGCAAAAAATCATAATTTGCGAGCATTGCGGAAGAATATTAGCAGATGCTGATATGATTAAGGTACATAGAAAGAAAAAGTAATAAAATAAAAAAGGAGCTAAATGCTCCTTTTTTTATGTCCAAGGTATTTTAAATTTAAAAGTTAAAATGACTTTTTTTAAATTTCAATTGTATTAAACAAAAGTACTTTTGTTATTCTTCATAATAGTATCCAAAAATAATTCCCATTTCGTCATCACTAGTAAAACCAAATCTTACAGACTTATCTGTAAAATTATTATAAGTTATTCTAGAGGTAAGACCTTCACCAGCTTTTAAGCTTAAAGGAACCGCAAAATCAATTTTATTAGGGTGCTCCCAATTAGTGGAAGTATAAACAATTTCTCCATTTCTTGCTCCTCCACTAATTAATATTTCAAACTTTTCCCCAAGTTTATGCGTATGTGAAAACAAAGTGACAACTTTTGTGTTTTTGAGAAATTTAAAAGTTTGAGTAGCAATAGTTTTTTGTTTTGGTGGTAATGTGAAGCTGTTGTTTCCAAAATCAATTATTTTCAAAGTATTTTTTACTTTTTCTTTGGCTACAGTATATAAATTTATGTTTACTTCTCCATTATACGATTTCGAACCTTTGTTGAAATAATGTGAATTCATATCGAAATTCATATTTGGTGGTAATTCTACGGCAGTACCTTCTGGAAAGTTGAACGTAAAATTACTCTCACTTCCACCAAAATAAAACACATGATTGCCTAATTCAGTAAAGGTTTTTAAATTAAAACTTTGGTCTTTATATCTTAAATCTCTCATTTCATTTAGTTTAGGTTGGTTTTTAGGGTCTCTAAATCCATATAAAATAAAATGGTGACTTCCTGGATGCATTTTTATTTGAAACTTATTGATATAAACGGTTTCTTTATTATTTAAAGGTTTGTTGATAAAAATTTCACGTTCAAAATTTGGAAATATTTCAAATGGCTCAAGTTTCATTTGGAAACCTTCACTCGCCATGGGAATAGGTAAAGGTTCAAATTTTGCAAGTACAGGTGTTTTGTCACTTAAAAGAGCAACATCCACCACATTACCGGTTTTTGGTGCTCCAGCTTCTATCCATCTTTTTACATATTCTATTTGGCCTTTAAATAGCATATCCCCACCCAGTGGCATAATACTCCCAAAGTTTTTATTGCTTTTATGACTACTTTCAAATAGAAGTTTTTGATATAAAAGACTATTTTGAGAATCAAATGGAGTTATTAATTTCAGTTTTTCTTCTTTAGCAGTTTCATTTTTAGGCATTTTACTAAACAAATTATCATATGATTTTCCTTTAGTTAAAATCAAACCATGTTGAAGAAATGCTGGATCACTTTCGGAGGAATGGCAACCGCTTACAGCACAAGTAGTAGTAAGCAATTGATCTTGTATTAAGTCAAATGAATTTGCGCTTTCCAATGGGATTTCACTTTCTTTGCAACTATAAACTAGTGTTACTACAACAATAGAAACCATTAAGAAAAAAAAATTATATTTTTTCATATATAAAACAATTGTTTTTTTAATATAATAAACGGCTAAATTAGTCATTTCGTTTTTTTAAATAATATTTTTTTTAATTTTTGTAAGTTTTTTTTATTTTTAAAAGTGAGACTTATTTTTTTGAGATTCTAATACTTTTTTTTGCAAAGGCAATCTAAATATTACAGTTCATACAAAATAATCAACATTTTACTTTCTTCAAACTTCCATTTATACAAAATATAAATTTCTTATAATTACATTTATTATATTTGAAGAACTACAAGCCTAGCATTATGTTAAAAGTGATTATTTTAGATGATGAACCAAAGGCCATTCAGAGTTTAGAATGGGAATTAAAAAGCTTTTGCCCAAGTGTTAAAGTTATGGCAACTTTTAATAGCCCTTTTAAAGCAAGAGATTATTTAATTGAGAATCAAATTGACTGCATTTTTTTGGATATTGAAATGCCACAAATGGATGGCTTGAAATTTCTAGAATTTTTTCCGAAACGAACTTTTTCAGTGATAATAACAACAGCATATGACCAATATGGAATTCAAGCCGTAAAAAAACATGCCATAGATTATTTACTTAAACCAATAGATTCTGATGATTTAATCAAAGCGATTGAGAGTATTCAAACTATCAAATCAGATGCTAATCTTAAGGATATTTTAGAGGAGACATTAATGAGTTTTAATAATGCTCAAAGCCAAGCAATTAGAAAAATTCACATTAGTTGCGATGGTAAAATTCTTTATTTGGAACCTAATGAAATTTTGTATTGTGAAGGAGATGGGAATTATTGTTCTATATTTTTAGAGAATGGACAAAAACTTTTCATGACTCAAATTTTAAAAAATTTGGAAGATAAACTCCCAAAAGATATTTTTTATAGAGTTCATAATTCTTTTATAATTAATTTAAATAAGGTTAGAGAATATCAGAAAACAGAAGGATACGTGGTTTTAACAAATGGAAAGATAATTCCAGTGTCTAGGTCTAAGAAAAACTTTTTTCTTGAATTATAATGGGAAAATATTTTTATGTTATTATTTTTTGGGTTGGATTGAATTCGATTTTTAGTAATTTCAGTTTCGCTCAAATTAAGGACTTTACTTTTTTTCTAAAAGAGTATAAAAAAGTTGAAAGAATTGATTTTTCTACTTTTGATAAAGATTTTGAGGAATTTAAGAAAGATTCTTTAAAAATGAATCAACTTTTAAATGAAATTGATTTTGAGTTTGGACAGTCTTATGCCTTAAATGCTTTAGGAATAATAGCAAGAAACAAGTCAAATTATACACGTTCCTTAGAACTCCATCAAAGAGGATTGGTTATAGCAGAAAAAATCAATAATCAAGAACTCATAATAGCTCATCTTAATATGATGGGTGTTACTTATCGAAGGCTTGATGATGTAAAGCAAGCCTTAGATTTTCACAAAAAAGCTTTAAGTTTGGCTGAAAAAATTCCGGATAAATCTATAATAATTTTAAAAAGCATAGCCGTTTCACTTAATAGTATTGGCAACGTTTATTTAGTTCTAAAACAGTATGATTTAGCTAAAACCCAGTTTAGTAAATCTATAGAAATTGAGAAAAAAATTGGGAATAAACTCGGATTAGCTATTAACTACCAAAATTTAGGTGGAATTTATGAGGCAAAAAATGAATTAGATGAAGCATTGAAGAATTATAGAAATTCACTGAAATACAATGAAGAAATTAATTCAAAGCTTGGAATTATTATTTGTCATAACGGTATTGGACAAATTTATATTAAGCAAAACAAACCCAATCAAGCCTTAAAGCTAATTTTGCCAACCCTTAAATTTTCCGAAGAAATGGGAGATAAATATTATTTAGCCTTAACAACAATAAATATTGGCTGGGCACAAACCAAAATTAAAGATTTTGTTAATGCCGAAAGGAATTTATATAAAGGCTTAAAAATTTCATTAGATAATTCTTTTAAGACCTCAACTTCAGACGCCTACGCACATTTAGCTGATTTATTTGTGTCACAAGGTAAATTTCAACAAGCCTTAGAAAACTTAAAAAAGAAACAAGAATTTAGTGAAAAAGTATTAAACGAAGAAAATTTAAGATATACTGCCGAGTTAATCGTTAAATATGATAATGAAAAAAAAGAAAGTCAAATAGAATTATTAGAAAAAGAAAATGAGATTGTTAAATTTAAACTTGATCAAAATAATAGAATAATTGTTTTTTCATTGGCTTTGTTTCTGTTTCTAACTGGAATTTTATTTGTCTTTTACAGACAATATCAACTTAGAAATCAAAAACGAGTTCTTACGTTAGAACAAGATATGATGCGGTCCCAGATGAATCCGCATTTTTTATTTAACTCATTAAATTCAATAAAACTGTATATAATAAATAATGATAAGGAAAAAGCAGTTTATTTTATTAATAAATTCTCAAAATTAATTAGAGCAATTCTTTCCAATTCTCGTGAAAAGGAGATCACATTAAAAGAAGAGTTAGAAACAATGGATCTTTATGTAAATATAGAAAATATCCGCTTTTTAGAACAAATTAAATATGAAGTAATAATTGAAAAGGAAGTAGATATTACCAGTGTAAAGATTCCTTCTTTAATATTGCAGCCATTTATTGAAAATGCCATTTGGCATGGCTTATCAAATAAAGAGACAGATAAGCAGCTTAAAATTTACATTTCTAAAAGAAGTTCAAATTTAATTTGTTTTGAAATAGTAGATAATGGTATTGGTCGAAATAGAGCCAAAGAAATCAAAGAAGCGAAAATTTCGAAAGATAAATCTGTAGGATTAAAACTTACTAAAGAAAGGTTGGAAAATTTCGCTAATAAGAGAAAAGGAGAAGTAATAATTGAGTTTGAAGATTTAGTGGACAGTAAAAACAAACCATTGGGCACGAAGGTAATTATTGTTTTTCCTGTAAAATAAAAGAGAGAACCAAAATGGGTTCTCTCTTTTACAAAATATATTTAGGTCTTATTTTAAACTTGCTATCAATTTTTCATTAATAGTTACATAATCATCATTTTTGCCTTCTTTAGCTAATTCTAAAGCTTTTTTTGCCGTTAACAAAGCTCCAACTTTATCACCCGCTTTTGCTTGAATTTTAGCTTTTAATGTAGCAATCCAATAGGCCTTTGGTTGTGCATCTACCGCTCTATTTGCCCATTCTAATGCTTTTCCTAAATCTTTACCATTGTCAAAATAATAACTTGCAGCTTGAAAATACGGTTTCGAGTCCACATTCATTGCAGTGTTAATGTCTGCCATGATTTTTGTATCTATATCAGCAACTACATCAAACTCTACTTCTGTTTTTTCCCAAACCATGCTGATGGTAGCAGAACTGCTGGTCTGAGTACTAAACATAATTATAAAGTTTTCAACTGCAAAAGGCATAGCATTTACTTTAGCTTTAAATCTAACAACCTCTGACTCTGGTTTGTAGGTAGGCGCACTAGTTTCTGGTTTACAGAAAATAATTTCCCATTCAGTACTGTTTGGAATGGTTAATAAAGTGTATTTTCCGGCTTTTAACAGCTTTCCACCTACTGTCACATCTTCTCCAAAAGTAATCAAAGTCTGAGAATTTGCTCCAGTTCTCCATATTTTCCCAAAAGGCACTAATTCTCCAAAAATCTTTCTTCCTTTTGCTGCCGGTCTTGAATAGTTAATTTCAATACTTGATAATGCAAAATCTTGTTTGATGGTTTGCGTTGGGCTAGGCGCCGGTGTCTTTACATTTTGAGCAATAACATTAAAGGACAAAATAGAAAGTGCAAGTACAATAATTTTTTTCATTTTTAATTAAAAGGTTTGTTACTGAATATTTGAACGTAAATTTTTTAAAAAAAGTTTTAAATGCAAAATTAGTTAATTTTTTGGCTTTATTCATCATAAAGTTGCCGATAATCCTCCATCAACTGGAATATTGACTCCATTGATTGCTCCAGCCGATGGAGAACATAAGAATGCTACTGCCGCGGCTACTTCTTCGGCTGTTGCAAATTTGCCACTAGGAACATTTACTAGCAATTGCTTTTCTAAGTCGTTAACAGAAATTTTTAAACTTTCTGCCCTCATTTTATTTACTTCTATTAATCTATCTGTTAATGTATAGCCTGGCAATACATTATTTACAGTTATTCCATTGCCTGTTATTTCTTTTGACAAGGTTTTGGCCCACGATGCCACAGCCCACCTTATGGTATTAGAAACTCCGAGCCCAATAATGGGTTGTTTTACAGAAACAGAAATAATATTTACTACCCTTCCAAATCCCTCTGATTGCATAAAAGGCACAAATGCTTGAGCAAGAATTTGATTTATCAACACATGCTGGCGGAAAACAATTTCAAATTTTTCTGGGCTTTCTTCTATAATATTTCCTCCAGATGGTCCACCAGTATTGTTTATCAAAATATGATACTCTTTTTTTAAGCTCGAAATCTTTGATTCCACTTCTTCTAAACTTTGATAGTCTAAAACTAAAAAATCATGCTTTTGCTTTCCATTATTTGCTAAAAGTGCTACCTTTTGTTTTAAGGCTTCCTCGCTTCTTGCCACTAAAGTGACATTGGCTCCCATCAATGCCAATTCCACTGCAGAAGCCCAGCCGATTCCTTTTGAGCTACCCCCGACGAATGCGTTTTTTCCTAAAAGATTTAGATTCATATTTTACTTTTGTTTAATCCAAAATTACAAAAAAAACCTATCTCGTGAAGAGATAGGTTTCTTATTTCTATTATACTTAATATTAGTTAAAGATATATCTCAAACCAATTTGCGCTTGCCATCTTGAACCAATTCCTCTTGATTCAAAGAAAGTAGAAGATAGTGGCGTTTTTCCAACAGAACCTCCCGTTGCAGTTGCGCCACCAGCACTTGAAGTTCCTGATGTAACAGCATCTGTATTAGGGAAAATAAATAATGGATTTCTGTCTTTATCATAACCTGTATAAGTTAAGAAACCAGACCTTGAAACCCCCCTAAATACTCCCCAATCAGAATTAAGCAAATTGGCAAAGTTAAAAACATCAGCGCTTACTTGAAATGAATTTCTTTTTCCACCTACTTTAACATAGAAATCTTGTTTAATACTTAAATCTAATTGTCCTCGAGATGGAGTAAATCCTCCATTTCTTTCGGCGTATTGGCCTCTAATTTTACTTAAGTAAGGGTCTTGACTAATGAAAGCATCTAAGTTTGTCCATTGTTGAGCAGCTGTTAATATTTCGGTTCCTCTCCTCATATCAACTAATTTTATTTGGCTTGCGTCTTTTGGAACAAAAATTAAATCATTTCCACTTCCGCCTGAGCCATCCCCGTTCATATCTCCGGAATAAGCATATGAATATGGGTTACCAGTTTGGAATTCAAAGAATAAACCAATGGTAGTCTTAGTAAATTTAAAATACTCTTTAGCATATGTAAGACCGGCAACAACCCTGTCTTTAACTAAAAAGTTTGAGTTAGCCAAAGCAACATCATTTGGATCTCCTGAAACCACTCTATCTCTCCAAATCGATTGTGCAATAGAACCACCATCATTTACAGATTTTGCATTTGAATGATTATATGCAAGTGTTGCAAAGAAATTACTGCTAAAAGATTTTTCTAATTTTGCGGTAATAAAGTAGCTATATCCTTCATTTGTATTTTTCATTAATATTGCATCAGAGATATTTGAATTTACTCTATTTACGGTAGTAGTAGCACCTGTAGTTGCATTGATATTATAAAAAATTGGTCTACTATCTGCTCCAGAAGCATTACCAACTGAATTTGGTAAATTTAAATTTTGATGATAAACAGCGTTTAAATCTTTCGTAAATGCTCCTTCTATAGTAGCAACAATTCCAAACGGTGCTTGATAATCAACTGCTAAGTTACTTCTCCAAATTTGAGGAAATTTAAAGTTACTTTCTGTAACGGCTAAGTTGTAAGATGTGTTGGCAGCTGCATTAACTGGACGATAGGCATTAACATCTGCACTAAATGGGCGGTTTGTTGGATTATTAACAGAAGTACTTCCAAATAATATTCCATTGTTAGAGGCTTGATTAGAAACCCATACAAAAGGAACTCTGCCGGTAAATATTCCAGTTCCACCACGAACCTGAATTTTTTTATCTCCAGTTACGTCGTAATTAAATCCAATTCTTGGTGACCATAAAAGTTGAGTTTTTTGGACTTCACCAGTATTTATTTTTGCTCCATTGCGGAAAAATAAACCTGCCGCAGCGTCGTTTTGAGCTATATCAGCATTTATAACAGGAATGTCTACTCTTAATCCAATAGTAAGATTAAGCTTTTGTGTAACTTGATATTTGTCTTGTACATATAATCCATATTGAGCTGCTTTAATATTGGCAAAAGGAAATTCACCCGTCGATAAGGCTGAATATTGTAAACGATATTGAGCCGCATTAGAGGTACCATTATTGGCACTAGCATAAAAGTCGTCTAATGATCTAAATTGAAATCCTCCATAATAATTTGGAGCAAATCCATTTTTAAATGAATAAAACTCGTTATAAGTTCCTAGCGTAAAAGTATGTTTACCTTTATAAATATCTAAATTATCAGATATTTGGTATACATCTGTATTTAAAATATTATTCGCAGAAAATGGTTCAAATCCAAACGCAGTGTATGCTTGGCCTGCCCCATTACCTATATCCACTGTAGGAAAAGGAGTAGAGTTACCGAGTGGAGTTTCCCTAAAGTCACGGAAAGAGGTGTAACCCATTTGAAATTTATTCGATACATTTCCACTAAAAGTACTATTTAGTTCGGCAATTAATGAGCTTAAATTATTGTTAATTCTATAAAATGAACTAAGAAAAGGTAAAACATTTAAACTTGGTGAACGTCCACCTAGTAATGAACCAGAGGCACTAGCAGGAACGTCTCTATAAGATTTTAATAAGTTGTATTTTATAGCAACTTTGTGCTTATTTGATAGGTTTACATCTAATCTAGCATTTAATTTATCCGAATTACTCAATAAATTGTATCCCTCATATGCACCTGGGTCATAATTATATTTACTTATTAAAAACGATTTAAGTTTCTCTAAGTCATCTTTTTTTACTACTGATTTATTTCCTCCTAAATCTGAACCGGTAGCTGAAAATGTACTTCCTGGGTCATCTCTTCTTTCTTGTTCCGCACTTACAAAGAAAAACACTTTGTCTTTAATTAATGGGCCTCCTATTCTAAAACCAGAGTTTCTAACTGAAAACTTTTGAGCCACAGGATCTAATTCATTTTTTTCTCCTAATACTTTTTTGCCAACAAAATTTAAATTTCTACCGAAATTGTAAACTGAGCCTCTAAATTCATTATCGCCTGACTTTGTTACCATGTTTACTCCTGCACCAGTAAAACTCCCCTCTCTTACATCAAATGGAGCAATATTTACGGAAATTTGCTCAATAGCATCTAATGAAATAGGTTGAGCATTGGTTTGTCCACCAACTGCACCAGATAAACCAAATGAATTGTTAAAGGCTGCCCCATCTACTGTGATATTGTTAAAGTTTGAGCTTCTTCCACCAAAACTAGGGGCTCCACCAAATGTATTTGAGCTACCTTGAGGTGTTAAGCGTGTAATGTCGTTAAATGACCTAGACAACGTTGGCAGAGCCTTAATTTGCTCACTTCCAACTCCTGTAGAAGCACCAGTTCTGTCCGAACTAAAAATACTGTTTCTATTGGTTTTTACAACCAATTCTTCAAGCATTTTACCAGCCTCAAGTAATTTAAAGTTAACATCTGAGGTTGAACCTAAGTTGGCAACTATACCTTCTGTTGTTGCATCTTGAAAGCCAACAAAAGAAACAGTAACTTTGTATGGACCACCAATTCTAACTGCAGGAAAAGTGTACTTACCTGAAATATTTGTAACGGCACCATATTTTGTGCCAGAAGGTAAATGAACTGCAACCACAGTTGCACCAGGTAAGCTTTCTTTTTTGTCATCAGTCACTATACCAGCAATAGCTGAGGTAGAAAGACCTTGAGCAAAAGTACAAACGCTGATATTTAATAAAACAAATAGCATCGCAAATACTCTCAATAAAGTAGTTTTTTGATTCATAAAATAAAATTTGAGGTTTGTTAGTAAATTGATTTAAGTAATTAATAGAAAATCACCACAAAAGTAACATAATTTTTAAAATTAGGATTAGTGATTTTTCTGTAATTTACTCAAACTTAGAATAGTATAGTAAAATATTGGTAAAGGTAAATTATTAAATTATTAAGTAAAAAATTTCTTAACTTTCTAATAAAAAGGTTACAATGCTAATTTATAATTGTTATAATTCATCTAAGATTTTTTTTATCTGCAAGGGGGCATTTCCAATATAGCCTTTTAAACAAAACCTTG
This sequence comes from Cytophagaceae bacterium, assembly GCA_031414675.1. Taxonomy (GTDB): domain Bacteria; phylum Bacteroidota; class Bacteroidia; order Cytophagales; family Spirosomataceae; genus Leadbetterella. The sequence goes on along the minus strand of JANNWE010000083.1, from coordinate 19,175 downwards.
CAAAAAGCTCCTCACTATACCAATCGTTTTTTCTTGTTTTTTTTATAACTTCATTATGATCCATTTTTTTGTAAGCAAAGTCCTTCATATTTTCTTCTGTTTCCCAAATTGAAAAAGTTGCTTGCTTTATAAAGGGTATTTCACCAATTCCTATGGAATAAATAAAGCCATCGTTTTTATCTAAGTCTTTGGAAACTAAAGGGACATTTTGCCAAAATTGTCTCAATTTTGATAAACGTATTGTTGCTCGTGTTAATACACCAACAGGATTATTTTTACTCTCTTTTTCTCCTAAGCTTTCAAAAGGGTTCTGACTGTCCCATAAACCATGAGACATTGTTGGCTGTAAAACTAGGGCATAATTATCGGAAGAAAATAGGTTTATGTATTTTTCAAAATTTGATGATTTCATAAATATTTTATATTCGGTTAAATTTTCCCAAGTTCCCAAAAGTGCCCATTGATTAAAATCTGGAACTATATCAAATGTGCCGTTTTTTCCAGTTCCCATGAGCTTAATAAACTTAGGTCTGTTTTTCTTAAAGAGAAGTATAATGTTAAAAAAGGCCATTGAAAATATGCCAAAAAGAAAATATTTGTTTTTATAATTGGATATGTTTATTACTACTATCATAAATATTTTAGAATTCAATTTGGAAATTTAAACTAAAAAGAAAGCTTTAGCGTATATTGTTTTAAATATTATTATAAAACTATGAAAATCATTATTAAGTTATTTTTGGCATTGTTACTTGTACAAAATTGTTTTGGAGTAGGATTACCAAATGGTGAACCAATTTCGCATGATATTTTTGATAAACTTTTGAAAAAATATGTTTCAGACGCAGGTTATGTTAATTACGGCGGGTTTAAAAAAGAGGAAAGAGAACTAAAAAAATATTTAGATTTAGTTTCTGCCAACGCTCCAGCCTCTAATTGGACAGAAAAAGAGAAGCTTGCCTATTGGATTAATGCCTATAACGCTTTTACAATACAATTGATTTTAAATCATGCTTCGGACAATATTAAAAGTATTAAAGATATTGGAGATAAAATTAAAATACCTTTTGTAAATACGCCTTGGGATGTTAAATTTATAGAAATTGGGGGTAAAAAAATGGATTTGAATAATATTGAACATGGAATTATCAGAAAACAGTTTAAAGAACCACGAATCCATTTCGCCCTAGTTTGTGCCGCAAAAAGCTGCCCTCCTTTGCGAAATGAGGCTTTTGTCGCTGAAAAATTAGATGCACAATTAAACCAGCAAGGAATTGATTTTGTAAATGATAAATACAAAAATGAGGTTACAGCAGGCTCTGCCGAGATATCAAAAATATTTGATTGGTATGGTGGTGATTTTAAAGGGATAGGCAAAATAGATTTGATAAATAAATACTCCAAGGTAAAAGCAAACAAAGATGCCAAAATTTCTTATAAAACGTATGAGTGGGCTTTGAATGGAAAACTTTAATTATTTCTTTAAATAATAGAAACCTTTTTCCAACTTGCACCTTTATTTTTTAAAGGTAATGAAGAATGTTTTGTTTTGGTTTCGAAATGATTTAAGGTTACATGATAATGAAGCTTTAGTAAAAGCAATTGAAAAGGGGAATCTGATTCCTGTTTACATAATAGATCCAAGGCAATTTCAAAAAAACAACTTAGGTTTTAAGAGAACCGGAGCAATTAGAGCCCAGTTTTTATTAGAGTCACTGCTTGATCTTAAAAAAAGCCTTCAATCTTTGGGTTCAGATTTAATTATTAAAATCGGGATTCCTGAGAATGAATTACTTGAAATTTCATTAAAATATAATGTTGATTATGTAGTAGCTTCAAAAGAAGTGACGCAAGAAGAAACTTCCATTGAGTCTGCATTTTCTTATAAACTTAAACCTCAAAATATCGATATAGATTTGTTTTGGGGAAATACCTTAGTCCATGTTAGAGATTTGCCTTTTCAAATTCACTTTTTGCCCGATGTTTTTACTGATTTTAGAAAAAAAGTAGAAAATTACTGGAGAATTAGGCCTTGTTTTGACACTCCTCAAATAATTAATTCTCCAGATAATTTAGAGAAGACACAGGTGCCCTCATTAAAAGACCTGGGTTTTGATAATATTTTAGTAGACGAAAGAGATCTGAATCGCTTTATTGGTGGTGAGTCTAATGCTTTATTTCGATTAAATGAATATTTATGGGAAAAAGATTTGCTGAAAACGTACAAATCAACCAGAAATCAAATGTTGGGGAAAGATTTTTCAACTAAATTTTCGGCAGGATTAAGTCTTGGATGCTTGTCGCCTCGAAGAATTTATGAAGAGGTAAAAATGTATGAAAAAGAAAATTCTATGAATGAATCTACCTATTGGTTAGTTTTTGAACTACTTTGGAGAGATTATTTTCATTTTATTGCTTTAAAATTTGGAGTACGTTTATTTAAAAGATGCGGTATAAAACATGATTTTACTAAAAGATGGAAAAGAAATAAAGACCATCTTTACAAATGGATAGAAGGAAAAACTGGAGTGCCAATAGTAGATGCTTGTATGCGAGAATTGAAATATACGGGTTATCTTTCCAATAGAGGTAGACAAATTGCTGCTAGTTTTTTTTCGAAGGATTTAGGTTTAGAATGGTGGTGGGGGGCCATGTATTTTGAAAGCCAACTCATTGATTATGAGGTTTGTAGTAATTGGGGAAATTGGAATTATATAGCAGGGATTGGAACTGATCCGAGAGAGGATAGGTATTTTAATCCAGTAAATCAGGCACTTAAATACGATTCTGATGCTAATTACATTAAAACTTGGCTTCCAGAATTACAAAACCTTCCAGCCCTTGAATTAATAGAAATTAATGGTATTTCTAATTACAGTTCGAGCATTGGAGAGTATCCAGCGGTTCCGATTATTAAATCCAAGAAATGGTAAGGCTTATTTACCTTTCATAATCGAAAACACTATTTTCATACGTATTAAATTTTAGGTTAATAAATACTTTCTATATATTTGGCAGATATTTTAAACTACGACAAATAAACAAAATGAAAAAAGGAACACTCGTAATTTTAGGAATTGTTTTACTTTTTGGAGCATACAGTTGTAGCTCCTACAATGGACTTGTTGGAAAGGATACTAATGTTCAAAAACTTTGGGCAGATGTTCAAACCCAATACCAAAGAAGAACCGATTTAATTGGAACCCTAGTTAAGACGGTGCAAGGTGCTGCAGATTTTGAAAAAAGTACCTTAACCGAAGTAATTCAAGCCAGGGCATCTGCTACCCAAGTAAAGTTCGAAGCAAAAGATTTAACGCCAGAAAATATGGCAAAATTTCAAGCCGCACAAGATCAATTAAGTGGTTCTTTAAGTAGATTATTGGTTTCAGTGGAGCAATATCCAAATTTAAAGGCGAATCAAAATTTTCTTGACCTTCAAGCTGAGCTAGCAGGAACTGAAAACAGAATTGCAGTTGCAAGAAGGGACTTTAACGGTGCGGTAGGAGAATATAATTTAAGTGTTAGGTCTTTCCCAAATAATATTTTTGCTAATATTTTTGGTTTTGCTGTAAAAGGATTCTTTGAAGCATCAAAAGCAGCACAAAATGCTCCAGAAGTAAACTTCGATTTTAAAAAATAATAGAAAGACCCGTGTAACTCGGGTCCTTTTTTTTTATGCAGTTTTTTACTGAAACTCAACAAAAGAATATTATTTCTGCCATAAAAGACGCCGAGAAAAAGACGTCAGGGGAAATTAAAGTACATATAGAATCTAACTGTAAACTCGAAAATGCATATTTAAGAGCAAAAGAAGTATTTGAATTTCTTTCTTTGCATAAAACAGAATTGAGAAATGGGGTACTTTTTTACTTGGCTTTTAATGATCGAAAATTTGCCGTTTTGGGTGATGAAGGAATAAATAATAAAGTAGGACAGGAATTTTGGGATTCTACTAAAAATTTACTTTCAGAAAATTTCAAGAATGGTGAATTTGAAAAAGGTTTTAGTTTAGCAATTGCTGAAGCCGGTTTTCAATTAGAAAAATATTTTCCTTACCAAAGAAATGATTCGAATGAAATCCCTGATGATTTAAGTTTTGGATAATTAAAAATAATAATGCTTAGATTACTTAAATTCATCTTTCTTTTTGCATTTTTATCAGTAAATGCTCAAGATATTCCCAAACAACCCAATCCTCCAAGGCTGGTGAATGACTTTGTTGGAGGATTGTTGACAGATGCTCAAAAAAATATGCTAGAGCAAAAGTTGGTTGCATATAATGATTCCACATCTACTCAGATAGTAGTTGTAATTGTTAAAACTACTGAACCATATGTGGCGGCAGATTATGCATTGGAGTTAGGCAGAAAATGGGGAGTTGGACAAAAAGGAAAAAATAATGGCATAATTTTACTTTGGGCTCCTGGAGACAGAAAAATTTCTATTCAAACTGGATACGGTATGGAAGGGGTTATTCCAGACATGTACGCAAAAAGAATAATTTCTGATGTAATTGGTCCAAATTTTAAAGCTTTACAATATTACGAAGGACTCAATCAGGGTACAGATGAAATCATAAAATATGCTTCTGGAGAATATAAGGCAGATCCTGAATCAGAAGATGGAGGAATTCTAGGATTTATTATTATTATTTTAGTTATTCTTTTTGTTTTTTGGCTTTTGTCAAGAAAAAATAAAAATGGGGGCGGTGGTTTATTAGATGGCAATTTAGGAGGCTTGCCTTATACTATTTTTACAGGAAGCGGAAGCCAATCAGGCAGTTGGGGAGGTGGAAGTAGTGGGGGTGGATTTGGAGGTTTTGGTGGTGGAAGCTTTGGGGGTGGTGGAGCAAGTGGAGACTATTAAATTTTATTACTTTTCTCCCAGCCAAGTATTTGGTTTAAACCGAAGTCCAAATCCTATTGAGGTTTTTAATTTAATGAAATTTGTGGCCTCATCAATATCATCTGTAACTAAAAATAAGCTTTGATCTTCCTTTGAAATGGTATTTTCTTTCACCATCTTTTCAATATGAGCCAGAATATGTTGATGGAATTCTTTTCCAAATACTACTACTGGGAATCTTTTAATTTTATTTGTTTGTATAAGTGTAAGAGCTTCAAAAAATTCATCTAATGTGCCATAGCCACCAGCATAAATTACAAAAGCGTAAGAGTATTTAATAAGGAGGGTTTTCCGAACAAAGAAATAATCAAAGTCCACCCATTTATCTAAATAGGGATTGGGTTTTTGTTCAAAAGGCAAAACTATATTGCATCCAACTGATCTACCACCAACATCTTTTGCTCCTCTATTAGCTGCCTCCATTATTCCGGGGCCACCACCCGTTAAAATAGTAAATCCTAATTTTGCTATTTCTGCACCTAATAATCTAGCTTCTTTATAATATTGATTTTTATCATTAAATCTGGCAGAACCAAAAATTGTGACGCAAGGTCCAATAAAATGCAAGGACCTGACCCCCTTTATTAATTCAAGAAATACAGAAAAAGCAAATTTAAACTCCTGCCATCTTGAATGAGGGCCATCTAAAAATTCTATTTCTGATTTAATTTTTGACATTATTTAAAAATTAGCCTTTAAAGCTATCCTTAAGCCCTACTGTTTTATTAAAAATTAAATTATCTGATGTGCTTTCAGAATCTAAAACATAATATCCATTTCTAATAAATTGATATTTATTATTTAATTTCGCATTTTGAAGAGAGGGTTCAACGTAAGCGGAAACAATTGTAAGTGAGTTTTCGTTAATAAAATCTTTGAAATCTCCGTCCATAACTGATGTGTCTTCTACATTAAGCAATCGATCATAAATGCGAATCTCCGCTTTTTTTGCTTCTTTAGCAGAAACCCAATGAATTACACCTTTTACTTTTATTCCACTATTATCTTGTCCACTTTTAGTTTCAGGAAAATAGTTGCATATAATTTCTTTAATTGAGCCATCTTGGTTTTTGTGAACTTCATTGCATTTAATAACAAACGCCCCTTTAAGTCTTACCATATTGCCTGGTGAAAGCCTAAAGTATTTATTTGTAGGATTCTCCATAAAATCGTCTTGCTCTATGTAAATTTCTTTTGTGAATTTTACTTCTCTTTGACCACTTTCTGCGTCTTCAGGATTATTTTCTAAAGTGCAGCTTTCAAAGCCATCTTCCGGAAAATTACTAATTATTATTTTTACGGGATTTAAAACAGCCATAACTCTAGTAGAAAGTTTATTTAAGTCTTCTCTTACAAAGAATTCTAATAAACTTATATCTATCATATTATCTCGTTTTTGCACTCCAATTCTATCACAAAAATCAACAATTGCCTTAGCTGTATATCCTCTTCTTCTCATGCCAGAAATAGTAGGCATTCTGGGGTCGTCCCATGAAGAAACAATATTTTCATTGACTAATTGTAATAATTTTCGTTTACTCATAACTGTATAAGTCATATTTAAACGAGCAAATTCGTATTGTTTGGAAGGAAATATTTCTAATTGCTCTAAAAACCAATCATAAAGCTCTCTATGAGAGACAAATTCTAAGGTACATATTGAATGGGTTATTCCTTCTAATGAATCTGACTGACCATGGGCAAAATCATACATGGGATAAATACACCATTTATTTCCTGTTCGGTGATGTTCAGCGAATTTAATTCTATAAATTATAGGATCACGCATTAACATGTTGTTTGAGCTCATGTCAATTTTAGCTCTTAAAACCCGTGAGCCTTCTAATGATTCACCATTAGCCATGCCTTCAAATAAACTCAAGTTTTCTTCTATGCTTCTTTCACGAAATGGACTAGGTTTTCCGACTTGGCTTGGTGTACCTTTCAAAATTGCCATTTCTTCTGCAGAACTGTCATCTACGTATGCCAATCCTTTTGAAATAAGCTTTTTAGCAAATTTAAATAGTTGGTCAAAATAATCTGAAGCATACATTTCATTAACCCATTCAAAACCTAGCCATTTTAAATCATATTTGATAGCATCAACGTATTCAGTGTCTTCCGTTACGGGATTTGTATCATCAAAACGAAGATTTGTGCCGCCATTGAAAGTTTTGGCAAGACCAAAATTTAAACAAATGGATTTAGCATGACCGATATGTAAATAGCCATTAGGTTCTGGAGGGAATCTCGTGAGTAATCTACCGTTGTGTTTTCCTGATTTTATATCGGCTTCTACAATTTCTTCAATAAAATTCAAATTTTTTTCTTTTACCGATTCTGACATAAAATTATTTGTTGTACTAAAAAGCTAATTTAGTCAGATTGAAAAACATTTTTGTATCAAATGATTTGCTAGGGCCTATAAAACTTGCTTAAATGCAAATTTTTATTATGATAATTTAATAATTATCTAATCTTTTCTTAATATTCTTTAAATATTATTTAGTAAAAGTTTGTAGAAATTCGGACTTAAACCTAAAATTAATTCATTTTTATTTTTTTTAGATTTGAAAAATTAAAGATTTTATACCATATCCAAGCATCATTTTCCTTTGAAAGAAGGCATTCTTTTTTCAATAAAAGATGTAACACCTTCCAAGAAATCTTCAGAATTTCCGCAAATAGTTTGTGAATTTGCCTCTAATTCAAGTATTTCTTCTAGGTTGGATGAAAATGATTGATTTAAAATTTGTTTCATCATGCCTATAGAAACTGTAGCGGCATTTGCATATAAATCAGCAATTTTTTCAATTTCCATATTTAGTTCAGAAGAATTAGCAACTTTATTGACCAAACCCAATGCTAAAGCCTCTGGCATATAAACTTTTCTTCCAGTACTACATAATTCAAAAGCTTTTAAAGGACCGATCAATCTTGGAAGAAAAAACATTGATCCAGCATCTGGAATTAAACCAATTCCTACAAAAAGTTCTGATAAATAAGCATTTTCATCACCAATTATTACGTCGCAAGCCAAAGCTAAAGACATCCCAGCTCCAGCAGCGAGTCCATTTAATTTACAAATAATTGGCTTTTTTAAATTTCTCATAGCTAAAATCAGCGGATTGTAGGTAGTTCGTAAGGAATTTCCTAAATTGGTATCAGAGAGCCCTGCTTTTAGGTCTGCACCCGAACAAAACGCTTTTGAATTACCTCCACTAATAATTACTACTCTAATTTCGGAATTTTCAGTGCAGTGTGAAATAGCATGGAATAGCTCATTAAGCATTTTTGCATTTAATGCATTATAAACCTCCGGTCTATTAAGAGATATATACGCTTTATTTTGTTTAGTCTCGAAATGAATAGTTTGGTACATTCTTAGTTTTATCATTGATGAGTGTAAAATTCGTCAATATTCAATAAGAATCTAAAAAAAGCTTAAAATTTAGCTGCAGAAGTGTAAAAGTTATTTAGATACAGTAGTGTGTATTAGTAGGGCACAACAGTTCCAGCAGACCATATTTAGATCTGAAATAGTATTTTTTAAAGTAAGAATGATAGTATAGGGTTTAAATCTCATTTGTAAATAGGACGGCTGGTAGCATTGGAAGGCTTTTCTTTTTTACCACCTAATGTATAAACTACCACCCCAACTGCCAAAGCAGCTAAACCGAACAAAACTCCTTTTTTCATGATCGCATTTATTTAATTGTTTCAATATAACGTAATAGCAATAAATATTGTTACAACAACTACTTAAAAAAAACTTAAATTTTATTTTAAGGTAATCATTTATTAATATAAAACTATATACTTATACATATTACAAAAATCAAACCAAAAGTTTATTTATGAATAGTTTGCATTGAAATAGTCTTTAAAATAGTTTAAATTTTATTTTAAGGACAATTTAAGTTAGTTTTGCTTATCGTTAAAAAAGAATAGTTTGTTATTAAAAAACGGATTAATTTTTCGTTCCACTGGGAGCTGGTATGAACTTCAAGATGAGGAGGGAAATATGCTTTCTTGCAGATTGAAAGGTAAATTTAAAATCAAAGATTTAAAAGTTACAAATCCTTTGGCGGTGGGAGATAGGGTTAAGTTTTTTGTTGAAGATGAAGTAGAAAATACGGGTGTCATAGCTGAAATAATTCCTAGAAAAAATTATATTATTCGTAAATCAGTTCATAAAACAGCTCATGGCCATTTATTAGCTTGTAATATTGACCAATTAGTGCTAATTGTTACTTTAGCGAGCCCCAAAACTTCTTTGGGTTTTATTGATAGAATGCTAGTAACTGCTGAGACATTTAGAATTCCTGTACTTTTGGTTTTTAATAAATTCGATTTACTAAATGAGGAGGGGATAGAATTTCAAGAAGAGTTAATTAACTTATATAAATCAATAGGATATGGGTGCTTGGTGACCTCTGTTCAAGACAATTTGGGAATAAAAGCATTTAAAACTGCACTAAAAAATAAAGTTTCTTTGGTATCAGGACATTCCGGTGTAGGTAAATCTTCTTTAATTAATTTGTTGGACATTAATCTTGATTTGCCAATAAATGAAATATCCACTTTTTCAAACAAAGGGGTGCATACCACCACTTTTGCTGAAATGTATGAAATATCAAAAAATACTTTTATTATTGATTCGCCAGGGATTAAAGAATTAGGGCTTATGGAAATCGATAATTCTGAACTCTCTCATTATTTTCCAGAGTTTAGAGAATTGCTGGGGCTATGTAAGTTTCATAATTGTATGCATATAAATGAGCCCCGATGTGCAGTAAAAGATGCCCTAGATAATGGAAAAATAGCCTATAGCCGTTATTTAAGTTATCTAAGTATGTATGAAAACCATGATAATAGAAGATGATAAGTGGTTTATTATTAATACTTTAAAGTGCATAAGTTAAAATCTAACATTTTGTTAACAAAAAATTAAATAAAAAAAAATTAATATTTTTTATTTTAGTTCTATATTTGTCACGTAAACAATGCAAAATATAACACTTCCCATATCACCGTTTCGACGACTTAGGTCCGTAAGGGCCCAAAGATAAATTGCGTTTGCTTATAAGCGAATTCCATTTTCCTTCTTTAAAATAATTTTTCATAATTTAAAAAAGCGGATACACCGTCTCCATTTAGAGGTTAGACCTTGTCAAATGACGATGAATAAAATAGAAAATACTATTATTGACAATTATATTGTTCAAGTAGCAACAGAAGACCATTTGCTTTATGCAGAGCAAATATGTTTAGAAATGGAAATCAGTGCCAAAGCTCGAGGTACCGGAATAGCTAAGCGTTCTCCAGAATATTTGAGGAAAAAGATGGAAGAAGGTAAAGCAATTATTGCTACCACCAAATCAGGTGAATGGGTTGGTTTTTGTTATATTGAAACATGGGATCATGGTAAATTTGTAGCTAATTCAGGTTTAATTGTTCAACCAGATTATAGAAAAAGTGGAATAGCAACGGCTATTAAATCAAAAGCTTTTGATTTATCTAGATCGAGATATCCGGATGCTAAGATAATAGGATTAACTACCAGTATGGCAGTTATGAAAATTAATTCTGAGTTAGGTTATATTCCAGTTCCGTTTTCAGAACTTCCTAAAGAGGATGATTTTTGGAAAGGCTGTTCCAGTTGTGTAAATTTTGATATATTAAATAGAACCAATCGTGCCCATTGCTTATGTACTGGAATGAAATTTGACCCAGAAGAAGCAATTGGATTGGCTAAAGAAGGCAAAAAGGAAGAGTTTTGGGATTTTTTGACGGAATCAAAACTTTATGAGCATTGGATGAATTTAAAGCAAAAGATATTGTTAAACAGAGACGATAAACGTAAAAAAAAAGCACTTTTCCTTCCAAAGAAGGAGCAGAAGTTATTAGAACATTGAAAAATATTAAAGGTAGAATAGACTAAACGAAGGCTCATGGTGAAGATACATCATGAGCTTTTTTATTTATGATCAAATATTATTTAAAATTACATTCAATTATTATTTTGTTAGGATTTACAGCTATTTTAGGCCAACTAATTAGCTGCTCCCCAATTTTGATTGTCTTATTTCGTTCATTAATTGCAACTTTTGGATTATTTTTTTTAATTAAACTAAGACAAAAAGAAATCAAAATAGAGACTAAATCTATTTTAGTTTTAATGGCGGTTGGATTCTTAATGGGATTTCATTGGCTATGTTTTTTTGGATCTGCAAGATTATCTACTGTTTCAGTTAGTTTGGTTGCCTATTCTACTACTTCCTTTTTCTCTTGTTTGTTGGAACCTTTGATAAAGAAAACAAGAATAAAATGGGTTGACATGGCTTTTGGTTCAGTTGCAATTATTGGAATTGGCATAATTTTCAATTTTGAATTTAAATATTTTAGTGGAATCGCTCTGGGCTTGCTTGGTGCCTTCTTAGCGGCACTTTTTTCAATTTTTAATTCGAATTTAACACATAGACATGATAGTTTGGTGATTTCTTTTTATGAGTTATTGGGTTCATTCATGACAGTTCTGATACTACTTCCACTTTTTTCTCATTACAAATTTATTAGGTGGTCTGACTTAATGATTTCGTCCCAAGATTGGCTTTGGTTAAGTATATTGGGAATAATTTGTACGGTGATACCTTACGTAGAAATGTTGAAATTATTAAAACGTATCTCTGTATTTAGTGCAAATTTGAGCTTAAATATGGAGCCAATTTATGGTGTGATATTGGCTTTTGCATTTTTTGGTGGAAAAGAGAAAATGTCTAGTGGGTTTTACTTCGGGGGAATACTAGTTTTTTTATCGGTTTTTTTACAACCTTTACTTAATTCAAATAAAAAAAGCCTTTCCTAAATTTTAGAAAAGGCCTTTTCAAAGGTAAAATAGATTTATTTCTTTCCGTAACGTTTGTTGAACTTGTCAACACGGCCGGCTGTATCTAACAATACGTTTTTGCCAGTATAAAAAGGGTGCGATTGTGAGCTTACCTCAACTTTACAAACTGGATATTCTTTTCCATCTTCAAACACTATAGACTCTTTAGTTTCTACACATGAGCGACTTAAAAACTTATAGTCTGAAGTTAAATCCCAGAATACTACCTCTCTATAATTCGGATGAATGTCTTTTTTCATTTTATTTATATAATTAAAATCTTTTGTTCCTCGATTGGGGTGCAAATTTATGAAATATTATTTTAATCTCAAATTTTTTCTATATTTTTTCTAACGAATTGAGTAATATTTCGATTTGTTCCATTGAATTGGCAACAAAATTTGAAATTCTAATCTGCGAATCTTTGTTTGGACCGTATCCCGCACCTATAATAAGATTTTGTTCTTTTAACTTTGCTATTATTTCCGTTGATGGTTTTTTTGAGTCAATTACAACTACCGTTTTAGATCTCCAATCAGGATTATTGACAGATAAGCTAAAATCAGCGTGATTGGAAAAGAATTTGTAAATCTTCTTTGCTTTTTCATCTGTGTCTTTTCTAATCGTATTTATTCCTATCAGATTCAAATCCTCTGCAACTCTTCCAAGCAAATAAATTCCCATAACATTAGGAGTTGCTGGATTTTGAAAAATTTTACTGTTTTTCCAAAGCGTAGGTAGATCATGGTGAGCTCCGATACAAATTCCTTTAGATTTTAACACGTTTGCTTTTTCTAAGCACTTTTGGTTAGCTATCCAAACTCCTAAGCCAGCAGGAAGACCAAATGATTTTTGAACGGAAAAAAATGCACTATCAATCAATGAAAAATCTAGATCTGGAATGGGGGCCGAGGATACCATGTCCACTACCACTAGTTTATTAGCATGGCTCCTTTTTAATTTATGAATATCAGCTTCTCTAGTTTGCACTCCGGTAGAAGTTTCGTTTTGAGTAACACAAATTAATTCTGCATATTCTGGTACCTCAATTTCATTGTATGAAAAACCTTCACCTAATGGTTTTGTTTGAGCTAATGAATGCTTTTTTAAACATAATCCATATTGCCAAAATTTCTCTGAAAAAGAACCATTTACTAAATGGAATGACTCGTGTTCAACTAAAGAAAGTAGTACTTTTTCCCAAATTTCTGATGCCGAACCGGTGAACATAATGGCGTTTTCTGGCGGAATGTTCAAGAGTATTCTTAATTGCTCGTCTGTATGTTGATATATTTTTTTAAACTGGCCACTTCTGTGAGATATAGAGCCCAATTGTAAATCCATAAAATCTTGCATATAGATTTCGAATTTAGGATACAATTCTGCAGGTCCTGCCGTAAAGAAAATTTGTGGTCTAGCCATTTTTATAATTAAATTTCCTCCAAAGGTACTCATAATTGAATTCACAGAAAAACACCAACAATAAAAACCTAATTGATATTTAGAGATTCTTCGTAATTTTGATAAAAAAAAGAAATTAATGTTAGTCAATATTTTTAAGTCAAAAATTCATAGAGTAAAAGTTACACAAGCCGAATTGAATTATGTAGGAAGCATCACGATAGATGAAGCACTTTTGGAAGCCGCAGGAATAATGGAGAATGAAAAAGTGCAAATTGTTAATAACAACAATGGAGAAAGAATAGAAACTTATGCTATAAAAGGGAAAAGAAATACTGGAATAATTTGCCTTAATGGAGCCGCAGCTCGCAAAGCACAACCAGGTGACATAATAATTATTATTTCTTATGCATGGATGACCCCAGATGAAGCCTCCACTCATAAGCCAATTGTAGTATTTCCAGATGAAAATAATCGTATAGCATTTTAATTAAAGTAAATTTGAAACAAATACTAAAATATGTTTTACCCATTGGTTTGGGAGGTGGATTATTGTACTGGGTATTTAAAGATATTGATTTAATAAGCACCATTCAGAACTTTAAAGAAGCAAATTATTTCTATGTGGGTCTCGCTCTTTTAGTGGCGTTTGCAGCCCACGCAAGTAGAGCGTATCGCTGGAATCTTATGCTGGAACCACTTGGGTATAATGCTTCATTAAAAAACACAACTATTGCCGTTCTACTTGGATATATTACTAATTTGATTTTACCAAGAGCTGGAGAGTTTGCAAGGTCTGCCAGTTTATTAAAATCTGAAAGCATTCCATTTGAAAAGTCGTTTGGGGCAGTAATAGCGGAGAGAGTTATTGATGTTCTCATTTTGGGTCTTTTGGTTTTATTAAATCTAGCTTTAGAATTCCAAAGAGTAAAAGGTTTAATTGATGAACTAATTGGGGATAAATTTAAAAATCCATCGTTTCTATTTATTATTTTAATTTTTGTTTTTGTTTTATTGGCTATTCTTTATCTTTCTTTTAGAAAATATAAAACTAAACTTTTGAGCACTCCGCTGATCAATAAGATTTGGCGAATATTTGAAGGATTGCTTTCAGGTTTTGGTAGTGTCCTAAAATTAAAAAATCCATGGGTCTTTGTTTTTCATACTTTGCTTATTTGGAGTTTATATTTCCTCTCCACTTTTTTATTATGTAAATCAGTACCAATTGGTGATAATTTATCTTTTTTATCTGTTTTAACCATTTTGGTAATGGGCTCAATTGGAATGGCAGCACCTACTTTGGGAGGAATTGGAAGTTATCATTTTTTGGTAGGTAAAATAGTGGTTTTGTATGGACTAAACGCAGAAGAAGGTATAAATCTAGCCACGTTTTTACATACAATGCACGGAATCGTTTTTGTAGTAATTTTAGGCTTCTTTGCCTTTATTTGGTCTTTAAATAATTCAACTTCTTCGATAAATAGAAAATGAAGTTTGATTTAATCATAAATTTCTTCCAGTTTTTAACTTATTAGGTAGTTTTGGTCTTCACTAATTAAAATTTCATCTATTTTTTATTATTAATTGATTAATTAGTAATAATTTAGTAGAATATTTTTTAATCAATACAAAATGGCTCAATTTACAATAAGTATTAACGGAATTAAGCAAAAAGTGGAGGCGGCAGAAGACACTCCATTGCTATGGGTTTTAAGAGACGATCTTAACTTGTGTGGTACTAAATACGGTTGCGGAATAGCACAATGTGGTGCTTGCACTGTCCACTTAAATGGAGTACCCACACGTTCTTGTGTTTTGCCTATTTCAAGTGTTGGCGACAGTAAAATTACTACAATTGAAGGTCTTTCAGTGGATGGTTCACATGCCGTTCAAAAAGCATGGGATGAATTAGATGTGCCACAATGTGGGTACTGCCAAGCTGGACAGATGATGTCCGCTTCTGCATTAATTGCCGGTAACCCCAATCCTTCAGATGAAGATATTTCTGCAGCAATGTCTGGTAACATTTGCAGATGCGGTACCTATCATAGAATTCAAGAGGCTGTTAAATTGGCTGCTAAACTATCTAAAAAATAATAATCATGGAAAATAATAAAAGTAGAAGAGATTTTCTAAGAAATGTAGTTTTAGGTTCAGGAGTTTTAATTATTGGCTTTAATGATGCTGCAAAGGCAGAAATTGTTACTGAGAAAAGTATTTCAGAAGGTTCTTTATTTAATTCATATTTAACTATTAGTTCAGACGGCCTAGTTACCATATTTTCTCCGAATCCTGAAATTGGACAAGGAATTAAGACTGCATTTGCTGTGATTGTTGCGGAAGAATTGGATGTTGATTGGAGTAAAGTAGTAGTAAAACAAGCAGCACTTGACACAAAGCGTTTTGATAGGCAACTTACAGGAGGAAGCGGGGCTATTAAACATTCTTGGGAACGTTTAAGAAAAGCGGGTGCTTCAGCTAGGTGGGCTTTAGTAGAAGCCGCTTCAAAAAAGTGGGAGATTGAGCGTAGTAAAATTAAAGTCGAAAATGGAATTGTTTCTAACAGTAATGGAAAGAATTTTACGTTTGGTGAATTAGTTAATGATGCATCAAAAGTTACCCTTCCAAATGAAATTCCACTTAAATCTAAATCAGATTTTAAACTTATTGGAAAAACTACAAAGAGTGTTGATAATAAGGACATTTTATTAGGTAAGCCAGTTTTTGGAATTGATTTTAAAGAGGATGGGATGTTGTACGCTCAGATAGTGAGAGCCCCTGGTTTTGGTCAAAAGTTAAAAGGTTTTGATGCTACTGCCGCTAAAAAAATTGATGGAATTATAAATGTTGTTTCATTTAAAGATAAAGTAGCAATTGTCGGTAAATCTAATTGGTCAATAATGAAAGCTAGAAAAGTGCTTAATATTGAATGGCTTACAGATAAGAAATTGGAAAATGATAAAATGCATAATCAGTTATTTACTGATATGATGAATAATCCTAAGCCTGAAGTTAGAAGAAAAGATGGGGATGTTGAAAAAGCTTTTAAAGAGGCTTTTAAAGTGGTGGAAGCAGAGTATCAATGTCCATTTTTACCTCACAACCCAATGGAGCCCATGAATTTCTTTGCAGATGTAAAGGAAAACAAAGTACGATTAGTAGGGCCTACACAGACTCCACAATCTGCTCAAAATCAAGTGGCAAGTTTATTGAAAATTCCTGTTGAAAATATTACTGTTGAACTTACCAAAATGGGTGGTGGATTTGGCAGAAGATTAAATAATGATTATGCTTTAGAAGCAGCAGAGTTGTCTAGCATTGTAAAAGCACCTATAAAACTATTGTGGACTAGAGAAGATGATATGGCAGGCGGAATTTACAGGCCCGCAGTTAGATATAAATTTAGAGCTGCTTTAAATAAGTCAGGAGAAATGACAGGTTTTATGCTCAAAGGGGTAAGTTTAAATGCTGGAAACGCAACTAGGCAAGATAATTTTCCAGTTGGAGCAGTTGAAAATGTTCTCATAGAATCTATGGACTATAAATCTGACATAACTACAGGACCTTGGAGAGCGCCAATAACTAATTTTTTAGCTTATGCTGAGCAAGCATTTTTAGATGAAGTTGCTTTAGCTGCTGGAAAGGATGTGGTTCAATTTAGGCTGGAGTTATTAGAAAAAGTTAAGAAAAATCCTGTTGGAAAAATTACTTATGAGCCAGCTAGGTTTGAGGAAGTAATAAAAACAGCCGCAGCAAGGTCTAAATGGGGAAAAACCAAAAAAGGGGTATCTCAAGGTTTCAGCGTTTATTTTTCTCATAATTCTTATGTAGCACAAGTGGCTGAAATGGAAGTTAAGAAAGGGAAAGCAATTTTGAAAAAAGTATTTGCAGTTACGGACTGCGGTATTGTAATAAATCAGAGCGGTGCAAGAAATCAAATTTATGGAGCCATAGTGGATGGAATAGGACATGCAATGTATGGAAATTTAAATTTTGAAGAAGGCGTGCCTCAACAAAATAATTTTGGTGCCTATAGATTAATTAAGTTTAATGAAGTTCCAGAGGTTGATGCTTATTTTATTGAGAATGGGGTAGATCCAACCGGTTTGGGCGAACCTGCATTACCTCCCACAGGTGGTGCATTAGCCAATGCTTTTTATAAAGCAACTGGTAAAAGGCTGTATAAACAACCTTTTATAAATGAAGATACAAATATTGGTGAATTGCTTTAAATAAAAAGAGGAGGGCCAAGCCCTCCTCTTTTATTTTCAAATCCTATTCTTTTACAACTTTACTTGCTCCTGATAAATCTTGTTTTATTTCTGGATTGCCCTTATAGCTTACTTTGCTAGCTCCGCTAGCTTTTATTGTTAAAGTTTTTGAAACACTTAATTCTGCTCTGCTAGCACCGGAAAGCTCAAGATAGGCCTCTAGACTATTTGAATCAAACGCATCAAGACTGGATGCACCCGTTATTTCTGCATCTATTTTAGTTACTGAAAGAGGGAGAATTAACTTTGATGCCCCCCCGACGCTTGCAGTTAAATTTTTTATGGTGTTTTTTAGCCTTAAAACGGATGCTCCAGAAATTTTTGCTGTAAAATTTGTAAACATTTCAAAACCAGATATTTCCGTATCAGAAGCTGATTTGCCTTCCAACTCTATAAGGTTTGGAGTTGAAATTTCAATTTCCATTTTGTATCGTTGAGGTTTTTTGATCCTTATTCTGTCATCATATCGTATATCTAATTTTCCATTAGTTACCACAACTTCTAAATCGTCTAAGTCATCTCCGGATCCTTTTGCTGATATTTTTGATACATTTGCTTTTTTTATTGTTACAAAAAAAGCATTATTAAGTTCAACTCTGTCAAAATTTGAAAGACTGAACTCTTTTGTTTCGAAACCTCTTGGCGGCACACCTTCTTTAAACAATATCTTGTCACAATTGGCAAATGCTAAAACACAAAAGACAAAAATTAACTTTTTCATACTATTTTATTTTTTTTTGCTATAAAACTTTTATTGTAGGAGAATTATTTCATCTGTAATGAAGTTTATTAATTAGAACAACTTAAAGATGATTTTTTTTAATAAAAGTTGCTTTCAATTTAATTATTTTTTATGGATCCTTATGCTGCTCTTCGTTATCGTGAGTTTCGATATTTCGTTTATGCTCAATTTCTTTTTACGGTAGCAATTTTAATTCAGGAAATAGTAATCTCCTATTATTTATATGAACTTACTAAGGACCCGCTAGCCTTAGGTTTGGTGGGTTTGTTTGAGGCTATACCTTATATTTCCTTGGCTTTATTTGGGGGCTATGTGGCTGACAAGTATGAAAAAAAAAATATTTATTTATTAAGTTTTGGTATAGTTGCATTGGTAACTATTTTACTTATTATTTTTATTTCTCCATCCTTAAATATGACGCTTTCTACAGAAAATCAGCCATGGATAATCTATTTATGTGTCCTAATTTTTGGTATAGCCAGAGGATTTTATAGCCCAGCTTGGTCTTCTCTTAAACCTTTTTTGGTTAAGCCAGAGCATTATTCAAATTCTGCTTCATGGAGTTCACAATTCTGGCAAATAGGCAGAATCATCGGGCCAGTAATTGGTGGTTTTTTTTATGCTTATATTGGTTTAATTAATTCACTTTACGCAGTATTGTTGATTTTGTTTTTTACAATTTATTTTGCTTCAAAAATTGAAAAGAAACCGGTAAAAAATCAAAACACTGCTTCTATAATGGAAAGTTTAAAAGAAGGTTTTGTATTTGTGAAGGAAAATAAAATAATGTGGTATTCCATAGTTTTGGATATGTTTTCAGTACTTTTTGGAGGAGTTATTGCCATTCTACCAATTTATGCAAAAGACATATTAAGCGTAGGGGTAGAAGGATTGGGCTTGTTAAGAGCTGCTCCAGGAGTAGGTGCAGTTTTGGTCATGTTAGTTACGGCGTATTTTCCACCAACCA
>JANNWE010000082.1:0-2987 GCA_031414675.1 Cytophagaceae bacterium | reverse complement strand
TACCTATGTTGAAAACGGAGTATGCACAGCTGTCCCTAATGATACTTGTCCGGCGGAAAGCGGCATTAGATTTTATCGCTCGGGCTTAATAGCCCCAGATTTTAAACACGAGGAAGTTTTACCAAAATTTACTGAAAAAGCCAAAGGATTTATCAATCAAAACGCCAATAAAGACAAGCCTTTCTTTCTATATTTTCCACTTCCTGCACCTCACACACCCGTTTTGCCTTCAACAGGTTTTATTGGAAAAAGCCAAGTCTCCCCATATGCCGATTTTGTTTTGATGGTAGACGACGTTGTGAAACAAGTGGTTGAAACTTTGAAAGCAAATGGAGTCCATGAAAATACCCTCATTGTTTTTACTTCTGACAATGGTTTTTCGCCAGCAGGAGATTTAAAAGCACAGCTTGACAAAGGACATAATCCATTTATGCAATTTAGGGGAACAAAGGCTGACATTTTTGAAGGTGGGCATAGGGTACCTTTTATTGTATCATGGGAAAAAGAAATAAAGAAGGCAAAAATAAGTTCCCAGCTTATTTGTACTACAGATTTTTTTGCAACCATTTCCGAGCTTTTCAAAAAGAAATTAGAAGACAATACAGCTGAAGACAGCTTTAGTTTCTTAAATGAAATTATTCCTCAAAAGCAAAACTATCCAAAACGTAAGGCCATGGTGCATCATTCAATTAATGGGAATTTCGCCATACGAAAGGGAGATTGGAAACTAATTATGTGTTCTCATTCTGGAGGTTGGAGTAACCCAAAACCCGAAAGTGAAGAAGCAAAAACATTGCCCCCCATTCAATTGTATAATCTTAAAAATGATATTAGCGAAACGACAAACATTTACGAAAAACATCCAGAGATAGTAAAAGAATTAACGGCTCTTTTAACAGAATATGTGAAAAATGGACGTAGTACACAAGGAAAGTCTCAAACCAATGATGGTGAAACATATTGGAAGCAATTGACCTGGATCCCAAAACTAAATAATTGAAAATCAATGACAAAATTCCTTCTTTCAAGTATTTTAATCCTACTTTGCTTTTCGAGTTTCAATCATAATGCCGTCCAGAAATCAACAAAAAAGCCCAATATCCTTTTTGTGATAGCCGACGACCAATCGTGGTTGCATACCAGTATTGCTGGCGATAAAGTGGTGAAAACCACCGCTTTTGATAGGATTGCCAAGGCAGGAGTTCGTTTCACAAATTCTTTTTCTGCTTCTCCATCGTGCACACCTTCCCGATCGGCTGTTTTAAGCGGACAAGCTATTTGGAGAGTGAAAGAGGCTGGTCTTCTATATGGTTCTCTTCCGCCAGACTTAAAAGTGTATCCCCAATTATTGAATGATGCTGGTTATCATGTAGGCTATACTGGCAAAGGCTGGGCACCAGGAAAGCCCAACTATCAGAGTTTTAAGGGAAATCCAACAGGAAAAGAATACAACACGAAAATCACAGATAATGTACCAAAGGGAATTTTCAATAACGATTATACAGCCAATTTTACTTCATTTCTTTCTGAAAAACCCAAGGATGCACCCTTCAGTTTCTGGTTTGGTTGTTTTGAACCACACCGTATTTACGATGAAGGAATTGGCTTGCGAAATGGCAAAAGATTGGAAGACGTTCATGTCCCTTCTTTTTTACCAAACACCAAAGAAGTAAGAACCGATTTGCTGGATTACTATTACGAAATCGAATGGTTTGACAAGCATCTTGCACGAATTTTACAGAAGTTAGAAGAAATGAAAGAGCTAGACAATACGCTCATTGTGGTAACTGCTGACAACGGCATGGCGTTTCCAAGGGCAAAAACAACTTTGTACGATTGGGGAGTACACATGCCTTTGGCCGTAATGTGGGCCAACAAAATAAAAGGTGGTAGAGTGATAGACGACTTCATAAGTCATACCGATTTTGCTCCCACTTTCTTGGAGGCTGCAGGGCTTAAAATTCCGATAGAAATGACTGGAAAAAGCCTTTTACCCATATTATTGTCACAAAAAGAAGGAACTGTTGACCCAAATCGTAATCGAGCATTTTCTGCCATTGAACGCCATACTATTTGTCGTCCAAATGAGGGTACCTATCCATCCAGAGCAATTCGGACAAAAGATTTTGTATATATCAGAAACTTTGAACCCACCCGTTTTCCTACTGGTGGCCCTGATTTTGTTTCGTCCAATAACACCTACCATGGCGATGTTGATGCAGGAATTACCAAAGAATTTATGGTGATGGAAACCAATCAGAAAAAATATCCAAAACAGTACCAACTAAGTTTTGGCAAACGCCCCAAAGAAGAATTGTACAAAATAGCAAATGATAAAGACCAAATCAACAATCTGGCTGAGAACAAGTCCTATTTCAAAATAAAAAAAGAATTAAAAGACGCTTTAACAAAATATTTAATGGAGACTGGTGACCCAAGAATAAAAGGAGAAGATCCTTGGCAAAAATATGCTTACTTGAAATAATCAGGCAACCAAATCAGATTTATAAAATAAATTGCCAAATCAATCATAGAAATCCTCAAATTAATACTAGTAAACCATATTAAAAACAATTGACTTAGCTTAAGTAAAATACCTTTAAAATAACGCAAAATGAAAATATATTTCTTAATCTTTTTTTTATTATTTGGAATTTCGAATGCTAGCGTTTCTTCAAAAAATCAAGCAATTACTCGTCCAAATTTCATCTTGATTTTAACCGATGATTTAGGTTGGTCCTGTTTTTCTTCCAAAATGTGCCGCTTTGTATCTATTGTCAATTTCTTTTAACACTTGAGGAATACTTTGGATGGCATTGGAATATTTTTTTGGAAAGTCAGCATCATCGCCCAACTTTAAAGAAGTTTGCCCAAATTGAATACTTCTTCTCGTTGGGGAGCAGATAGGATCTGGTGCATAGCCCCTTGTAAATCGCATACTCTTGGAAACAAACTTATCAATATTGGGGGTTTCATAATAATCACTT
>JANNWE010000081.1:0-7000 GCA_031414675.1 Cytophagaceae bacterium | reverse complement strand
AAAGCTTTAGTGTCGACCAAAAGCGATTGGGCATAAGCTACCATTATAGCTTCCACAGATTGCAATAGGTCTTCTAGAGGATCTTTTATGTTATGTGAAGCGTCTATCATCCAACCAAATCCAGAGCCTAATTCAAAAGGTGCATTATTAGCCTGAGTTCCTTGAGTTAATTCATTAAAAATTAAAAATAATTGATAGGGGTTAATGCTTCCTACGGTCAAATCATCGTCTCCATATTTAGAATCATTAAAATGAAAACCACCCAGTTTTCCTTCCATCATCAACAAACTAACTATTTGTTCAATATTAGCATTTGGCAAATGATGTCCTAAATCTACTAATGTGAAGGCTTTTTCACCCAGTTTTGATGCATACAAAAGTGATTGTCCCCAATCTCCAACAGTCATGGAATAAAAATTGGGTTCAAATGCTTTATATTCTACAAACATTTTCCAATCCGATGGTAAAGCGGCATAAATTTCCTGTAAACTTTCTAGCGTGTTTTCGAATGCTTTTCTAAAGTTTAATTGACCAGGAAAACACGAACCATCAGAAAGCCAAACAGTTAAGGATTTAGAACCCAGATCTATACCGTGTTTTATTACCTCCAAATTATGATTGATGGCCTGCTTACGAATACCCTTATTTACATTTTGAAGAGACCCAAATTTGTAGCTTAAATTTTGATCTTGCTGATCTTGAAAAGTGTTGGAATTCACGGCATCAAAAGACAATCCGTATTGATTAGCAAGTACTTGTATATCTTTGGGCGAAGTAGGAATATCCCAAGGGATATGTAATGAAATGGCCCCCGAAGTATTATTCAATTTATGTAAAAGTCCCACATCTTCTATCTTTTCCTCTAAACTTCTTGGCTCACCACCACCAGGGAAACGTCCAAAACGAGTACCGCCTGTACCTAGAGCCCAGGAAGGAATTGCCACTTGAAAGTCAATTAATTTTTGGATATGACCTTCAAGGCCTTCCACTTCGTTTTTGGCAAAATCGAAAAGTATCTTATGTTTAGATGCAAGTTTAGCGTTATGTTCCTCTATTAAATTTTGAGAAAATTCCATTTTTTAGGAGTATGATTATTTAATTTAAGATTTTCTTTTATTAATTATTTCTTATCTGTAAAAACCCATTGCCACTCCCCCATCTACGTTTATGGCATTTCCTGTTGACTTATTTAAAAGACCTCCAACCAAGGCAAAACATGCATTGGCTATATCGACAGGGAGAATAATCTCATTCAATAATGTTCTTTTAGCATAATAAGCTGGTAATTCTTCTACCGACACTCCATATGCCTTTGCTCTACCTTCGGCCCATCCGCCAGCCCAAATATTTGAATCTGAAATAACAGCGTCTGGATTTACGGTGTTAACTCTTATTTTATCTGGCCCTAGTTCCGCAGCCATTAATCTACTTAAATGAGCTTGAGCAGCTTTTGCAGATCCATATCCTGGGTTGTTTGGTCCGGCTACTACTGCATTTTTTGAAACAATATTAACAATATCTCCACCAATACCTTGTTTACGCATGATGGCTATTCCTGCCTGAGAAACGATGAATTGTCCTTTTACTAAAATATCATATAGGCTATCCCATTCCTCTAAACTATGCTCTGCAATAGATTTTGATATACTTATTCCCGCATTGTTGACAATAATATCTATGCCTCCAAAAGCCAAGGCAGCATTTTCGAATGCCAAAAAAGTAGCTTCTTTACTTGTAACATTTAAAAGAGTGGAAGCAACAGAATCTTTACCAAAAAGCTTAATAAATTCCTCAGTTGCAATGTCAAGTCTTTCTTGATTAATGTCATTTAATATGACACATCCACCCTCTTCTACAAATTTCTTGGCAATTGCTTTTCCTATTCCGCCAGCACTTCCTGTTATCAGAGCAATTCTTCCCGAAAGGGCCTTAGGTTTAGGCATGCGTTGTAATTTTGCTTCTTCTAATAGCCAATATTCAATATCAAATGCTTCCTGATGTGGCAAAGAAGTATATTCGGATACGGCCTCCGCACCTTTCATAACATTAATGGCATTGGTATAATATTCTGAAGCCAAGCGAGCCATTGTTTTATCTTTAGCAAAAGTAAACATCCCAACCCCGGGAAGAAGTATAACTACTGGATTTGGGTCACGCATAGCTGGAGAATTTGGATGCTTACATGCCTCGTAATAGGATTTATAACCTTGGCGATATGATTCAAAAACTGAATCTAAATATTCTTTATTTTCCGTTTTGTCTGGGTCTAGAACCAAGGGAGCAATTTTGGTCCTTAAAAAGTGATCTGGACAAGATGTACCTAATGGTGCTAATCTTGCTAAGTCATTGGAATTAATAAACTCCAAAACTCGGCCATCATCTGTAAAATGACCCACCATCTTTTTTTCAGAAGAGCAATATCCTCTTAAAGTAGGGGCTAATGCCGCTGCTTTTGTTTTTCTTTCACTATTTGACAAACTTTCTATTTTAGCCCCACCAAATACAGGCCTCTTTTTGCCATAATTATCTTCTAGATATTGAGCAATTTTTTCTATTACCTCAAGGGTATTTATATAACTTGAATAGGAAGTATCGCCCCATGTAAACAAACCATGTGAACCTAACATGATGCCTTTTAGTGAAATTCCCTTTGCAGCAGCTTCTTGAAGACATGTTCTTAGCTGTAAACCCAAATCAAAGCCAGGTCTTTGCCATTCCACCCAACCTATTTCCCCATTAAATAGTTCTTCAGTAATTTTTTTTCCATCTTTTGCTGCCGCAATTGCAATGGCTGCATCAGGATGTAAATGATCAATATGTTTAAATGGAAGAAAGCCATGCAAAGGGGTATCGATGGAAGGAGCTTTAGATGCTAAGTCAAAAATGCAATGGTTGAAGAGCTCCACCATTTCATCTTCATGAGCTTTACCCCTAAATACATTCTCCAAATTTAACAACCTATCCATATAAAGAGCTGCACAACCTGATTTTTTCAAAGTTCCTATATCTCCGCCTGAGCCCTTAATCCACATCACCTCTACTTCTTTACCCGTCAATGGGTCTTTGTCACTTATTTTTACGGATGTGTTTCCTCCTCCATAATTAGTAAGTCTTAAATCAGCTCCCAGAAGATTGGAGCGATATATAAATAAGGCAACTTCATCATTAGCCAATTCCTTGGCTTTTGTATCGTCCCATAAAAAACTTACATGTTTAAAAGAATTATTATTTTGAGCAGACTCCATAATTATTGGGATGTTATACTTTTCATGTTATTCAATTTGCAAATTAAATTCAAAAAATGGTTTTTGCTATCCTTTACTGTGCTTAAAATAAGGGCTCCATCTAATAAATTAATCCATTTTTTTTCTTAAGACCTTTATTAATAACACTTTAAATTAGATTCATCCTAGCTTTTTCCAAATAATAATATTTAAAAATAATTTTTATTCATTCTTTTCTATCAAAAGTTTGAAAAAAATATATTTAGTAAAAAAAATATTCGTTTAGAAAAGACATCATCACCTAAAAATGAAAATTTTATTCTTTGTATTTGCGTTTGTATTTCCATCAAAAAAAGTAGAAGATGAAAAAAAATGGATATTTTTAAAAGAGAAAGAAGGCATAAAAGTATACTACCATCAATCTTTAAAAAATACAATAAATGAAGTTAAAATAGTGACTACTTTTAAAACAAATTTAAGTACAATAACGGAAGTTTTTAAAGATGTAGAATCGTACCCAAAATGGGTATATAAAGCTCAAAATTCAAATATTGTGAAAAAAATCAACCCTTTAGAAATTGAATACTATAATCATTTAGATTTCCCTTGGCCAATAGATGATAGAGAAATAGTAATTCATAATACGATTTCCCAAAATCAAAAAACTAAAATACTAATTTCTGTTTCCTATGCTTCCAACACTTCGATTCCTAAGAAAGATAAGTTTGTTAGAATTACAAATTTTAATTCTAAATGGACATTTATTCCCTTAGGCAATGGACTGGTGAATGGGGAGTATATTTTTAAATCTGACCCTGGCGGAAATATTCCGGTATGGTTAATAAATTTAAGTTTAGATGAAGGACCAATTAAAACTATCACAAATTTTAAGAAACAGTTGGCTCTACCTCAATATACAAAAATCAACAGTTTGAATATTTTGAATTAAAAAAAATACATCTTTCCGAAAAGAAAAGATGCATTTTTTTATTCTTACCTACCGACTATATATTTCTTTTCTTCATCTCTCTCATAGCAAAATCTACTGCCCGAGCAGTAAGAGCCATATACGTTAATGAAGGATTTACGCAAGAGGCGGAAGTCATGGCTGCCCCATCCGTTACAAAAACATTGGGTACCGAATGAAGCTGATTATTCCCATTCAATACGGAAGTTTTGGGGTCTCTACCCATTCTAGCTGTACCCATTTCGTGTATTGCTTGGCCAATGTAAGACTTGTTATCGAATGCTCTTACATTCTTCAATCCTGATTTTTCAAGCATTTCTTGAGCATCATTCATCATGTCAATCCGCATTTTAGCTTCGTTTTCTTTAAACTCTGCATCAAAAACTACCAAAGGAATTCCCCATTTATCTTTGTCGGTTTTATGTAAGTACATTTTATTTTCAAAGTACGGTAAAGTTTCTCCGAAACCTCCTAGATTCATTCTCCATGGGCCTGGATGGGTAAGTTCTTCTTTCATTGCAGCACCAAAAGCTTTTTCACCCACATTTCTATTCCAGCTACCTCTACTTCCACCTCCTTGGTATCCAAATCCTCTCACATAATCTCGCTTATCGTTTCCAAGGTTTCTATACCTTGGCACATAAATTCCATTAGCCCTTCTTCCTACAAAATATTTGTCTGTATCGCCTTCCCATTCGCCGCTTGCTCCAATTCTGAAATGGTGATCCATTAAATTATGTCCAAGTTGACCAGAATCATTACCTAATCCGTTGGGAAAACGATTGGAGATGGAGTTCATCAATACAGCAGTAGAACCTATAGTGCTTCCATTTACAAAAACTATTTTAGCATAATACTCTTTAGTTTCCATAGTTTGTGTATCAATAATTCTTACCCCTGTGGCTCTGTTTTTTTGTTCGTCATACAGTATTTCTTGTACTACTGAATCGGGTCTAACGGTAAGCCTTCCTGTTCTCATAGCCGCAGGCAAAGTGGAAGATTGGGTACTGAAATAAGCCCCATAAGGGCATCCCAATGAGCATTTATTTCTATACTGACAAGCAGATCTTCCAACACCAGTTTGAGCTTTTTGAGCTTCAGATAAATTTGCTACTCTACCAATCGTCATTACACGTCCTGGAAAGTTTTTCTCAATTCTCTTTCTAACTTCTTTTTCTACACAATACATTTCCATTGGAGGCAAAAAATCAGAATCTGGGAGTTGAGGCAAGCCCAATTTCTCTCCTGAAATACCAACAAATTTTTCAACATAAGAATACCAAGGAGCTATTTCGTTGTATCGAATAGGCCAATCTACGGCGATACCATCTTTTAGATTTGCTTCAAAATCTATATCACTGAGCCTGTAACTCTGGCGTCCCCACATGATAGACTTCCCTCCTACTATGTCTGGCCTATACCAATCAAACCTTTTTTCTTCTTTGTACAAAGCATCCGTATCTTTCATCCAAAATTTCTCCGTGTTTTCATTATAAGGATAATCTCTTGAAAGTTTCGGGTGAGATTCTCTTTGAGATACTGTTAAACGCCCGTTATATAGGGAATCCCAAGGGTTTTTCATGGCAGTTTCGTACCCTGAAACGTGCTCTAATTGCCTACCTTTATCTAACATTAATACTTTTAAACCTTTTTCTGTAAGTTCTTTGGAAGCCCATCCCCCAGATATTCCTGAGCCAATTACAATGGCATCGAAGGTTTGATCTTTTACTGCATCTATATTTAAATTCATTTTTTTTTAATTTTGAAAGATTGAAGATTATACTATTTCGACCGATGAAACTTTTATAAAGCCCATGCTTTTTGATCTTTTTCTAAAGGTACACATCCGTTAAATTTTCCTGGAATTGGGTCATAGGCCAAAGCTTGAGTAGCACCAATTTCTGAAGTAAAATACCCAGTTATCGTTAAATCTTTTATTTGCCTAAAAAAATCTTTGTTGTAAACGGTAGAATCTTCGACCATTTCGTTTTTTTGGTCTAGTTTTAAGTCTAAAAACCCTTTACCAAATTTTGATTTGCTATCTTCATTTAGCTTATTTAATCCGGCAAAGAATTTTTCTTGGTCTTCTTTTAAATAGCAATCTCTCATAACTCTAATAATGAAGTTTTGAGCCCCCGCTTCTTTAGCACCAGGAGTAGTGGTAGCAGGAATTATAACATCTGCAACTTCAGCGATAAGGCTTTTTTGTAAATCTATTATGTCTAAATTGGGAGTAGCATTTAAGACTTCGCCCATGGCTCCAGCCATTAAAGGGGCAGACATAACGCCGCCCAACATCATAGTTACTCGTTGAATGAGTTCTCTTCTATTCATTATTAAATTTAAAAAGGTTGAAATTAAATTGCAAAGTTATTTAATATCTGAGAATTTCAATGCCACATTTTTAATAAAATTTATCGATTTAAATCATTTGATACGAGCTGAAAAAAACTGTTTTTTTTGAAGAAATTATGATGCTTTTTTCAAACCAAGAAATTACAATATTGATCATTAAAAGAATAATATTGAAAGTTTTATTTAACTAGAAAAAGCTTTAATAAATAGCTTTAAAAATATGAATTTGAAATGCGAAAAGCATAATAGTAAGTCCAAGTACTATATAGAGATGATTGAATTGAAATAAATGAGTTACCAAAAAACTACTGGCATCCGTTTAAGTTAAGAAAAAAAACTTTTAGATATTAAGTTACTGATAATCAACAATCCCGTAGGGATTTAATATTGGTAATAAAAAATAACCCCTTCAAATCAAAAGCCCCGTAAGGGCTTAATATTTAAGTAATTATAC
>JANNWE010000080.1:0-2063 GCA_031414675.1 Cytophagaceae bacterium | reverse complement strand
CACAGTATTCATTCACCTTTTGTCTTCGATTTTTATATAAATGTATTAAAATCAAAAAAAGTAGAATTGTGTTTTGAAAAGATTGAAACTTTAAGACAAATTCAACTAAAAAACAAACTAGAAATTGAAATTCAAGATTTTGGTGCAGGTTCTAAGCATTCTAAGAACGCTAAAAGAACAGTTGGAAATATCACCTATCATTCTTCAAAAAAACCAAAATGGGCCAAATTATTATTTAGAATTGCAAGAGCCTACAATTATAGAAATATTATTGAATTAGGAACTTCAGTAGGTTTTACTACCGCTTATTTAGCATCTTCCAATACTTCTGCAATTATACATTCTTTTGAAGGTTGTAAGTCAACAATGGAGGTAGCGAGAGAAAATCTGCAAAAACTTAATTTAAATAATGTTAATTTTATAGAAGGAAATATTGATGAAACTCTTCCAAAACTATTGCAAAATATAGAATCTTTAGATTTCGTATTTTTTGATGCTAATCACCAATATGAGCCAACCTTAAAATATTTTGAATTATGTTTGAAAAAAATAAACAAAAAGTCATGTTTTGTTTTTGATGATATTTATTGGTCTAATGAAATGAAATTAGCTTGGAATACTATTAAATCTAGGAAAGAAGTGAAACTTTCCATAGATCTGTTTTATATTGGAATTGTGTTTTTTGATGAATCTTTTACCAAACAAAATTTTAAATTGAGGTAGAAGGTATTCAGAATATTTTTTATTCTAAAATTTGTCTTTTTGTCGATAAAAAACTCCTTTTTAGGTACTTTTTTCCAAACAATGTTTGCTTTAGATAATCTTTATACCAAATTTTCTATATTTTTGAATTTTAGTTTTATTAATAAATGTTGTTTAAAAAATCTATTTTCTTCTTTTCTATTTTCATCTCCTTTTTTGCTTGTGTTGAACCCTTTGACTTAGACTTTACTAGCCAAAAGGAGATTCTATTTATTGAAGCAGATTTAAATGATTTTGATGAAGAACAATTTATTTCATTAAAAATTAATTCAGTGAATACCTCAGGTATCAGTTTCATTAATATTGAAAATGCTCTTGTGGAAGTTATTGAAAATAAAGAAACTAAAATTAGATGTAACTATAGAACCGACGGAAAGTATTATTTGCCCTCAGGTTTCAAAATAAAACTAAATGTTCCGTATCAAGTTAAGTTTGTTTTAAATGACGGAAATACTTTTGAATCAAAAGTTGAAATTGCGACAGAAGTTCCTGAAATTAAGCAAGTTACTTCTGTTTTTAAGTCTAAAAGGATTCCGTTTGGGAATAAATTAATAGATGGTCATGAGATTTATATAGACACATTTGATAATCCAGGAATTGAAAATTATTATTTTTGGGCTTGGAGGCATTTTGAAAGTCAAAGTTATTGTAGAAGTTGTGATGGGGGCTTGTATTATACTACTCCAAGTCCTGAAGGCAGATGTGTAGACGACGCAAACTTAAAGAGAAGAGGAGTAATTTATGATTATACGTGTAGGTCTATTTGTTGGGATGTTACGTATAATGACAATTTGAATATAATGAGTGATGCTTTTTCAAATGGAAAAATAATAGAAAAAAGATTGCTTGCTAAAATTCCTTTCTACCAATATAAGGGAAGTTTAATCGAGGCCCAACAGATTTCAATATCGAAATCGGCCTTTAATTATTTTAAATTGGTAATTGATCAAACCCAAAATTCTGGCTCTTTGGCAGATACACCTCCAGCTGGTTTAATAGGCAATGTAACTAATTTAAAAGACCCTACTCAAGCTATTGGAGGATATTTTATGGTTAGCAGTAAGAAGATAAAAAGATTTTGGATAAAAAGAGACGAAAAAGATCCAACAATTAAAGTTTTTGGAACGCTAAATGGAAGAATTGCTAACCCTGAACCTTCAGGAAATGATTTAACTAGGCCGCCTCAAGCCCCATGTTTAGAAGATAAATTAAGAACATCTAAAAGACCTTTTGGCTGGATAGATTAAATTTCAAAATATGACCAAATTAAACCTAATTAATATTCGGTATCTTCTTTTTTG
>JANNWE010000079.1:0-2967 GCA_031414675.1 Cytophagaceae bacterium | reverse complement strand
ATAATGTTCTAATG
Organism: Cytophagaceae bacterium; assembly: GCA_031414675.1. GTDB lineage: Bacteria > Bacteroidota > Bacteroidia > Cytophagales > Spirosomataceae > Leadbetterella. The sequence continues at coordinate 2,953 of JANNWE010000079.1, read as the reverse complement.
CCTCTTGAACAACTCTAGGAGCTGGACTTACGCCTCCATTATTGAAATTTAAAATTTGAGGAGAAACTGTATATGCTTGTTTAATAACCTCCCAATAATCTTCATCCAATTTTATAGATTCCGAACTTGCTTCCGGTTTATAGTTTTCCAAGGAATCAAAAAATGACAAGGATGGAATTTTTAAAAATGGAACAACAGAAAGACCTAATGTTGAATTCTTAATAAATGAACGACGATTGGGCTTCATATTTAATTGAATTTAAATCATTTACAATTTAAGAAATAAAATAAAACTATTCCCAAGAAGGAACAAAAAACCTACACTTATCAATAATTGAAATTTCTTTTCAAAAACAAAAAACCTAGAAAAGAAACACAGCTAATTCCCACAAATGTAAAAAGTAAAGCTTGATATCCGAAGTTACCAATAATTTGAGTGGAAATGAAAGGAGACAAGGTTTGTGAAAATGCCCAAGTCATCGCATACAATGCAGAATACTGCCCTCTGTTATGAGTTTTAGCCCTATTAATAGTAATAGTATTCATAAACGGCATCGCAAAAATTTCAGAAAATGATGCTATTAACATAGCAAACAAAATCATGCTAAAAGAACTAAAGCCAAGAATAATAAGAAAATTGAGTATCAACAAAAACACTCCAAAAGCAATTAAATGTAAAATATTGTATTTCCCTTGTATTTTAAAAAGCAAAATCATTTCAACAAAAGCTACTATTGCTCCATTGAACGCCATAATTATGCCAATTTGTTTGGTGTTAAAATGAAGAATTTCTTTAAAATACAAATTCATCACCGTAAACATTGGGGAAAAACAGAGTGCATAAAGTGTACTAAAAAACAAAAACCAAAGAAAAAATCGATCCTTTAAAGGAGAATCGAGAGTTTTGGTCACTTTCAAAATTTTTTCTTTTACTACTTCAAAATCAGCATTTAAGAAAAAATAAACTAAAATTGCTGCCAAAATATTTGTTATTCCATCTATCCAAAACAAATAATTATAATTATAAAAAGCCAAGAATCCACCTATCGCAGGACCAATTGACCATCCTAAATTTATAGCTAATCGTACTAATGAAACTGACCTTGTAAACGTTTCTGGAGTAGAATAATGAGAAATAGCCACCTGATTAGCAGGCCTATAAGCTTCAGAAAAAGTACTTAATATAAAAGATACTAAGCAAATAAAATAAAAATTATAGGAAATCCCAATGAAAAAAAATAGTATTCCGCCAATAAATAAACTCCAAAATTGCACAAAAAAATGCCCTTTAAGATCTGCCACTCTTCCACCTAACCATGAACCAAATAATGCACCTGCCCCAAAAATCGTCATTACTAATCCTGCTTTTTCCACACTCAATTGTGCTTTTTGAGTCAGATATAAACTTAAAAATGCAACCACCATAGTGCCACTACGGTTTATAAACATTACCACACTTAGTAACCAGATTTCTTTTTTAAGGCCCCCAAATGCATTTTTATACAGACTAATAATATTTTTCATTCAAATAGATAGAGTCCAATTCTACAAAGTTAAGAATTTATAAAAAAAAGATAAATCAAAAATGCGGACTAAGAAGAATTATGTGCTTTTTTTAATTTGGATAATTAATGATAAATTGATAAAAAATATCCCTTTCCATATTATAAACAAAAAATGAAAAAAAAGGTGTAGCACTTATAAGCACTACACCTTCCAAAAAATATAATGAAAATTTAATTCCATTTCTTCTCAATATCCTCTAAGCTCAAGCCTTTGGTCTCGAAAACAACAAATCTAGCAAAAAACAAACCCAGCAAAACTACTGTCATATAAATTCCAAATATTCCACCGTTTTGCCCTAAGGAAGTAGCCCTTAGTAATGGAAAGGAAAAGGTAACCAATAAATCGAAAAACCAGTGATTGAAACTCCCCATACTTGATGCAAATCCCCTAATCTTTAAAGGGTAAATTTCCGAAATCAATAACCAACCCAATGGCCCTAAACTAATAGCAAAAAATATAATGTAGGTATAAATTCCACCCACCAACATGGTTTGTCGAATTGATTCTGGCAAATTTTCTTTAAATAAAAATGCAAGTCCTACAATTGCTAAACAAACCGCTGTTCCAATTAAGCCAGTGAATAAAAGTGGTTTCCTTCCCCATCTGTCTAAAAATTGCATCCCTAAAATTGTAGCAAAAGTATTTACTATCCCAACTCCTACAGTAGCCAAAGTGGCTTCTGAACTACTAAATAGCTCTTTAAAAATATCAGTTGAAAAATATATGATAGCGTTTATCCCTGAAAATTGCTGTATTCCAAAAATTCCTATTCCTATCATTAAAGGAATTCTTAGCCTTTTAGAAAACAATTCTTTCCAGTTGGTGTCTGAGATTTGCTCTTCTTCCAATAATTTTTTTGTCTCTTTAAATTCATTTTCTGCGACATCTCTAGGGCGTAATTTATTTAATACTTCCAAAGCTTCTGCATCCTTGCCTTTGGCAATTAGCCAACGAGGGCTCTCTGGGACGAAAAGCATTCCTAAAAACAATATTAAAGCGGGCACAAACCCAGCCCAAAACATTAGTCTCCATGCATCTTGGCTTCCTTCAAAGAAATATCCAACTACATAAGACATCAAAATACCTATAGTAATGGCTAACTGAAAAAATGTAACCAACCTTCCCCTTTTTTCTTTTGGAGCAAGTTCGGCCAAATATAAAGGCACCGTTCCTGAAACTATTCCAATAGCTAAACCTAAAAACAATCGACCTATTATTAAAAAAGAAACACTTATAGCCATCGCAGTAAGAATAGATCCTAAAAGAAAAACCAGGGAAGCAATAATATTTATTTTTTTACGCCCTAATTTATCAGAAAGTGTCCCAGAAACAAGAGGGCCAAACATAGCTCCAAAAAGAACTGCACTTACCACTAAGCTTTCTTGAG
>JANNWE010000078.1:0-2035 GCA_031414675.1 Cytophagaceae bacterium | reverse complement strand
CCGAGAAGGGCGACGGGCGATGAGAACATTGTGCCGACGGAGGCTTCGAGCGAATGAGGTCGCAGTGAGTACACAGTGCGAAACGAGACCCATGAGAGTGACCAATTTCCCCTATTTCTCATATTTAGCCATGTATAACATGTTTTGAATCAAACAAATAAAAGGGTACAATTCACTTAAATGAATCTAAGCTTAAATAAAAATCTAGGTGACAATTATACTAGTCAATCTCAAAAGGCAAGAGTTATCACTGAGAGTTGGGTATTGAAAGAGGTTTTTTGCCCAAGCTGCGCTAAACCTATCTTTGAATATGTAAATAATAAACCAGTCGCAGATTTTTATTGTAAAAATTGCATTGAAGATTTTGAGCTAAAGTCAAAGAAAGGAAAAATGGGTAGTAAGGTTACAGCAGGAGCTTATTCAAAAATGATTGAAAGGGTTAACTCTGAAACAAAGCCAAATTTCTTTTTTATGGGCTACTTGGAGACTTTTAATGTAAATGACTTTTTTATTGTTCCAAAACATTTTTTCACTTCTGAAGTTATAGAGAAAAGGAAGCCTTTAACCATGACCGCAAGAAGAGCTGGCTGGGTTGGTTCAAATATAATTTTTTCCAAAATACCAAGAGCGGGACAGATTTTCTATGTTGAGAATGGAGTAATTATTTCTAAAAAAGATATTTTAGACAAATGGCAAAAGACAGTTTTTCTGAAACAAATTAAAAAATCTGAATCAAAAGGCTGGATTTTAGATATTATGAATTGCATCGACGATCTAAATAGAAATACATTTTATCTAAGTGATTTGTATGGTTATGAGAAAGATTTAGCAGTACTTCATCCAGGAAATAAGAACATAAGACCTAAAATTAGACAGCAACTGCAATTTTTGAGAGATAAAGGATATTTAAGTTTTTTGGGAGAAGGAAGGTACAAGCTGAGCTAATTGACAATTTTTGTAATTCGATCAATGATTAAGTTATTAATTTAACTTATTTTTTTAGTATGGATATCTCAAGAGAAACAGCCTTATGTATTTTAAAGTTTTTGAATAAGTGCCCAAAGTTTTATTTTCCATTTCAAGTTGTAAATATGGAATATAGTCCGGAAGATGACAATTTTGTGGAAATAGAACCAAATGAATGGAAAACCATTAATGATAATGAAAACTATAAAACATTTCAACTTTGGGAAAACTTGAATCACTTACACATTGATACGATACCATTATTAGCAAAAGGATTCATTGAGGTGATTGAAGCTGGTGAAGTAAAAAATAGAGAGTTTGTATTCTATACCGCAGAAGGATATACGAGCCTTGTCGATAAAAATAAAAACATACAAGATGTTGAAAATTTGCAAATACTTGGATGGGAAACAAGTACTAACCCTAAAAAAGCTTTTAGGAATTTGAAGTCTAAAAACCTGTGGTTAAATGATTTTTGCTTTTAAGAGGTTGTTGCTGTTAAGTTAAAAAATAAAGAGAAACATTATTTTAATTTATAGTTAATATGGAAAATAGAACTTTTACTTGCAAAAACTGTAATGTTACGAGTGATACCATTGGGATAGAACAAAAAGAGATAAATTACTATATCTTTGATTTAGAATGCAATCAAATGGAAGATTATGATGAAGGGGAATGTGAGAGCCAAACATTATTTTGTCTCAACTGCAATATAAAAGTAAATGATAATGAATTTGAATTATAAAACACAATGCTATGAAAATAATTAATCCAATAGTTTTTACAATAACTAAAGAAGAAGTTAAAGAACTTTTTACAGAAATGGTCGAGCAAGGTATTTTATCAAACGATATGAAGTTGAATAGTAAAAAAATAAACAGTATTTTGTCTTGTGTAGAGGGAGACAAATTTCTTGCAAAAGATATCAGAAGTTCAATCAAGGGTTCGATATTAGAAGTATTGTTAATTGATTAAAATCCAAAGATTCAAACTTCCTCCTTATAATGCACGAACATCTTTTTGTATTTCAAAAACTATAAAAATCACCCTATAAAATGTTAAAATAACC
>JANNWE010000077.1:0-5516 GCA_031414675.1 Cytophagaceae bacterium | reverse complement strand
GCGAGCCAGCAGCATCGTAAAAGGTATGTTGGAGCATTCACGCACAAGCACGGGCGTAAAAGAATTGACCGATATTAATGCTTTAACTGATGAATATTTACGTTTGGCTTATCATGGATTAAGAGCCAAAGACAGTTTGTTTAATTCTGACTTTGAGTTAATTGCTAATGAAAACCTCCCTAAAATCGAAGTAATCCCACAAGATATGGGACGAGTTTTATTGAATTTGATCAATAATGCTTTTTGGGCAGTGAATGAAAGAAGTAAAAAAGGAGAAACAGGATATGAACCCAAAGTAACTGTAAGCACTCAGCTAACAGCTAATAGCCAAGTGCTAATAGCTATTAAAGACAACGGTATCGGAATGACCGAAGAAGTAAAAGCCAAAATCTTCCAGCCCTTTTTCACGACCAAACCTACAGGGCAAGGCACTGGCTTGGGGCTAAGTTTGGCGTATGATATTGTGACGAAGGGGCATGGAGGTGCTTTGGAAGTGGAAAGTAAAGAAGAAGAAGGAAGTGTGTTTATTATTAAGTTACCAATGAAAACAAATTAAACTATGAAAAAACTAATCTTCACCCTCTTTCTTGCACTTATTTGCAGCTTCATCTCTGCTCAAAAGCAAGAGGTATTTAAGATAGATTCCCTTCCAAAACAAGGAGTCTTATTGAAAGAAGGCTGGAAATGGCAGGCAGGCGATAACCCTAATTTTGCCAAAGCTGATTTTGATGATTCAAAGTGGGAGGGGATTGACCCTACGAGAGATATTTATTATTTACCACAGGTACGAAAATCAACAGTTGGTTGGCTACGTATTCACTTAGATATTGATAGTGCGTTGCTAAACAAAGCCTTAGCCTTTCAGATTAAACAAACGGCTGCCTCCGAGGTGTTTTTGAACGGCAAACGGTTGAAAAGCTATGGCGTAGTGAGCAACCAAGCCGAACAAGTAAAGGCTTTTGACCCTGCTCAGGAACCAAGTGGACTTCTATTCAATCAGACAAATCAAGTAATTGCCATTCGGTTTTCGGTACAAGAAAGGCTCCCCTACTTTGCCTATAATAATCCTTTTGTTTTTTTTCGATTTCGTATTAGGGAGGTGCAAGACACCGACCGGTTTAATCAAAATAGGCTATTTCTTCAATACATGAATTTAATCTATGGGGGACTTTTTTTATTATTGGGATTGATTCATTTGGGCTTCTTTATCTCCTTCCCTAAGAAAAAAGCAAATTTATATTTCTCTCTGTTTGCTTTGTCAGCCAGTGTAGCCAATTTTTTATACTTTTATACACTCCGAAACAATGATATCGGCATCAATGTTTACGCGGCCATTATTGAATATATTTTCCTATGCAGTTTTTTTGGTTTATTCTTACTCTTATCAATACATAATCTATTCCCCAAACCCAAAGGGCTTTATTTTTGGTTTTTAGTCATCTATTCTCTTTTTGGCTTTGTAATTGGCATTTACTCCTTTAAGTGGGGATTTCGTTTGGGTTTTATAGTTCCACTTTTCCTTTGCAACATTGCCTCTTTCCGAATCGCTTTATCTGCCTATCTACAAGGCAAAAGAGCCGCAAACCTATTGGTTTTTGGGATAGGAGGCCATATTGTTTTATACCTTGGATTTATTCTGATGATGTTAGGTATTCTGCCTTATTCACCTATTGGGAATGATTTCTTGTTAATGGACTTATTTTACCATTCAAGCATGGTGGTGATTAGCCTATCTTTTTCTATTTATCTGGCAAGAGAATTTGCTTTCACCAGCAAAGACTTAGAAAAGAAATTAGAAGAAGTCCAACAACTCTCCGCAGAAAATCAACAAATACTCGCCACCCAAAACGAAACGCTGGAAAGACAAGTAGAAGAACGCACTGCGGAACTCAAAGCCTCGCAAAATCAACTCATCCAATCCGAAAAACTCGCAAGCCTCGGCGAACTCACGGCAGGCATAGCTCACGAGATTCAAAATCCTTTGAATTTTGTCAATAACTTCTCGGAAGTAAGCGCTGAGCTAGTTCAGGAGATAAAAGAAGAGAGACAAAAGCCCAAAGAGAATCAAGATGAATCATTGGTAGATGAAATTTTCAATGACATTTCTCAAAACCTGGAGAAAATAACGCTACACGGAAAACGAGCCAGCAGCATCGTGAAAGGGATGTTGGAACATTCACGCACAAGTACAGGTGTAAAAGAACCAACCGATATTAATGCTTTGGCTGATGAATATATGCGGCTTTCGTATCATGGTATAAAGGCGAAGGACAGTAACTTTAATAGTGACTATCAAACAGACTTGGATGAAAACCTCCCTAAAATCGAAGTAATCCCACAAGACATTGGGCGAGTTTTATTGAATCTAATAAACAATGCTTTCTGGGCTGTAAACGAAAGATGCAAAAAAGGAGAAGCTGGCTATGAGCCAAAAGTAATTGTTAAAACAAGCTCCCTCTCCTCAGGAGAGGGCCGGGGTGAGGTTTGTGTGGAAATAATAGACAACGGCACAGGAATGTCCGAAACCACCAAAGCTAAAATCTTCCAACCCTTTTTTACAACAAAACCCACAGGGCAAGGCACCGGTTTGGGCCTAAGTTTGGCTTATGATATTGTAACAAAGGGGCATGGCGGAGCTTTGGAAGTGGAAAGTGTAGAGGGTGGGGGTACAACGTTTGTGGTGAAATTGCTAATCGTCTGAATCACAGATTAGGTAGATTAAAAGATTACACAGAATATCAATAATAGAATGAAAGAAAATAAGTGAAATCCATCTATCCTTTTAAATCACTGATTTTGATGAAGTATGATATTGTTAAGAAGGGGCATTGAGAAACGATTGAATGTGAAAGTTTGGAGGGTGAGGGAACGACTTTTATGGTAAAATACAGATTTCATATTTTCCATATTTACATAAAATTGCAAAAATGGAATTTGATTCCATAAATTACTTATATTTGTAAAAATGGAGCGGATATGATAAATAGACAAATACTAGCAGAAGCAAAACAAGCCCTTACCCAATTTAGAGCTTTGTGCCTAACTGGACCTCGGCAAAGTGGCAAAACTACGTTGAGCAAAGTTTTATTTGAAGGAAAACCGTATGTGAATTTCGAAAATCCTACCGTGCAATTCGAGGCTGAACAAAATCCCGAAGTCTTCTTAAAACAATATCTGAATGGTGCCATTTTTGACGAAGTGCAGCGAGTGCCACATATATTCAGATACTTACAAGAAATATTAGATAACAATCCCAAGCGAGGACAATTCATTTTGACTGGCTCAAATAATTTTTTGTTGCAAGAGCAAGTTTCGCAATCACTCGCCGGAAGGGCAGGTTACTTATCGCTCTTGCCCCTAAGCTATGCCGAATTGGTTGAGGCAAAATTGACTGACCATAACATAAACAAACTTATACTTACAGGCGGCTACCCCGAAATTTGGAACGAAAAACTCCTACCCAATACATGGATGAATAGCTATGTGCAGACCTACGTGCAGCGTGATGTAAGGCTATTACGCAACATTACAAACTTAGCGGCTTTCACTCGCTTAATTTATTTATGTGCCAATTATGCAGGGCAGGTACTCAACAGAGATGATTTGGCAAAGAAAACGGGGGTGGACACCAAGACAATTTTGGCGTGGTTGGGCTTGTTGGAGAACAGCTATATTGTATTTCAATTGCAGCCTTGGTACAACAACCTGAATAAAAGAATTGTAAAAAGCCCCAAATTGTATTTTTACGATACGGGTTTATTATGCTTTTTGTTGGGTATCAATTCCGAAATCATCTTACAAAAAAATACGGCTTACGGAGCAATCTTTGAAAATTGGGTGATTTCAGAAATACGAAAAAACAATTTTAATAATGCCCAAAACGAAGGGATGTATTATTTTAGAGATAGTGCAGGCAATGAAATTGATTTGATTTTGGAAAGAGAAGGCGAACCCGTAGCTCTGGAAATAAAATCAAGTAAAAAGATAGAAGAAAGTATGCTCCGTGGCTTGAAATATTGGCAAAAACTGCAACCTCAAAGCCAAAGTATATTGCTGCACGGTGGTGATAGAAACGAAATATTGAATGAAAAAATGAGTATTTTGTCTTATACAGAAGTCATTAATCTATAAAAAGCCATGAAAACACTAAGCCTTACACTCTTTCTCGCACTTGTATGTAGCTTTACTTTTGCTCAAAACCGACAAGTAATTGACAGCTTAAAACACGAATTGGCAATTGCAAAACATGACACCTGCCGTGTGCTTTTGATGTGTAAAATATGTTCTAATTATAGGGATGGGAATGCTGATTCAACACTCTATTATGGGAATAAAGCCCTGGAATTAGCCAATAAAATTAATTTCCTCAGGGGAAAATTTCAAGCAATGCGTGATGTAAGTTATGGTTATGAAAATTCAGGTAATTTGCCGAAAGCATTAGAATTGTCACTAAAATCCATCAAAATTGCTGAAAATAATTTTTCTAAAGATCAAGAAAATAGGGCAGCCAATAGGCTGGGCAATATATATTCTGTCTTGGGAGATTATTCAAAGGCATTAATCTATTTTAAGAGAGTCATTCTAATTTTTGAAGAAACAAATCAGACATCAGGATATCAATATTGTACGGGTTTTATGAATATTGGAACTCAATTTGAAGGTTTGAATCAACTGGATTCAGCGGAGTACTATTTTCAAAAATCCTTGCAAGCTTTAAAAAAACATAAATTTGAAGCTCCTCCACAGATTTATAGGCATCTTGGAAATGTTCAATTTGCCTTAGGAAATATGCCCCTCGCTTTTAGCTATTATCAAAAAAGCATACAAACCAAAAACATTAAAAATTCACCTTTATTATATAGTAACACCTTAAATGCAATTTCAAAATATTATCAAAAGGTAAATAATCTCGATTCAAGTCTCTATTACGCCAATCAAGCACTCATTCAAGCTAGTTTAATCTCTTCTAAAAATAGATATATTATTGATGCTGCCATGCAATTGTCAAAACTATATGAAGCTATCAATACAGATAAAGCCTTTCGATATTACAAAATGGCTGTTGAAACCCGGGAAAGTTTATATGGAAAAAACAGCCTTGAAGCTATCCAAACAATTGCAGACCAGGAAGAAGAGAAGCAAAGAGAAATAGAAGCCAATCAAATCAGGTATCAAAATCAACTCAAACAATATGCACTATTAGCCGGATTGGGCGTGCTGCTTCTCATTGCTTTGTTTCTTTATCTAAACAATAAAAAAGAAAAGAAAGCGAAAAACCAGCTCCAGGAAAAAAATCAAATCATTCAAAATACCTTAACAAACCTCAAAACCACCCAAGCCCAACTCATCCAATCTGAAAAATTAGCCTCATTAGGCGAACTCACAGCCGGTATCGCCCATGAGATTCAAAACCCTTTGAATTTTGTGAATAACTTCTCGGAAGTAAATACGGAATTGATTGATGAGTTGGAACAAGAAGTGAACAAAGGAAATTACGATGAAGTAAAATTATTAGC
>JANNWE010000076.1:0-4718 GCA_031414675.1 Cytophagaceae bacterium | reverse complement strand
ATTGTCATATTTGTATATTTTTCCAGCTCTTTCAAAAACATACATTTTCCCTGTGTGGTCAAAAACAAGCCCCATTGGCGTTTCCCAATCACTAGAAAAGTTTTGTTCTTGAAAACCTGGTGGATATTCCTGACCAAATGCAAAATTTAATAAAAATACAAAAATTAAAACTTTATTGAAACGCATTTTAAGATTTAATTGGGTGCAAAATAAGTGCTTTTTTTGCAATCTTAAAAGTCAAAAAGCAAATTAAAGATTAGACTTTAAAAATTAAAAAAAGTTTAATGTATATACGAGAAAAAAAAAGGGAAATTTGGATTTATACGGCTTTATTTTAATATCCAGAATCCCCCTTTACATTATTTTCTTTTGTTATCATTCCTAAGCGATGTTTTGCTTCTTCTAAAATTGCAATTGTGGCTGATGCACCTAATCTAGAACAACCCAATTCTTTAACTCTTAGCAATCCGTCTAAAGTACGCACTCCACCTGCTGCTTTTATTTCAACCTTTTGATCGGCATATTTTCTCATTAAAATCAAATCATGTTCGGTGGCACCTTTATAATTATAATCTCCGTTTGTTTGTTTTACATAACCATAGCCAGTAGAAGTTTTAATAAATGCCACGCCCACAATGGAGCAGATTTTACACAGCTTGATTTTATATTTATCTTTGGGCAGGAAATCATTTTCGAAAATCACTTTCAAAATGGCACCATTCTTAATGCATTCTTTATTTATTGCATTTATTTCCTTTTTTACATATCGCCAATCTTCCCCTAAAACTTTTCCGGCATTTACTACCATGTCAATTTCAGTCGCTCCGTCTTTGCAAGCCAATTTAGTTTCAAACACTTTTGCTTGTATGGTCCCATTTCCATGAGGGAAACCTATTACGCTACAAACTTTTACATCTGATTCTTTTAGTAAATCTGCACATTCCTTTACAAAATATGGTTTAATACACACCGCTGCCACGTTATAATCCAAGGCTATTTTGCATCCATCTATAAGTTCTTTATCAGTCATTGTTGGATGTAACAAAGAGTGATCAATCATTTTAGAAATTTCTTTTAATGTAAACATGATTTCTTTATATATTTTTTGATTCATTGTTTTCAGATTTTCCATTACAAGCAACAAATGTAGGCTGTTAAAGTACGAACTTAAAGTGGAGAAAAAAAGAATTTAAAACCTACAAATAAAAATCTTGAATATTTTAACCTAAATCCAACTTTTTTGAAGCAATATTTCTTTTTTACATTCTATCATCTTAAAAATAATCAATTTAAACATCCTCCAATTTTTGCCATAAAAACACTTCCATTACTTACAGAAAAACCATTATTTAATTGAATTGAACTCCCAGCTTGATATAAAACATTTGATTGATTGGTAATTGTATTTATAGCTTGAATATAACTTGAGGCCTTTTTCTCAATCGTTTGATTCGAAAAATTTTGATTTTCTAAAATATTAAATGAATTGGGACATTTTTTTAGAAAAATAGTTTTACTCACTGCTCTATTTCCTATGTCATCTTTTACTTGCACACAGATAAAATTATTTTCTTCTACAAGACTGGGTAAATAAAATGAGTTCGATTGTACAATTCCACTTAAAATGCCATTAACGTAAACTTCATAATCTAAGTTTGGATCCAAATTGTCTGAGCAAAAATCCCATGATAAGGCATATCCAGAATTTTGAGGTAATGCAATAAAACTAAGCGGAGTGCTTGGTGCCGAATTATCATCGGAAATACAGTTTTTTACAAGTTTGGCATCCGCCCAATCTGCATGGTCTCCACAAATACCATCTCCTGCATCTTCTACCACTAACTTTAGAGAACTAACACCAAAAATACTAATATCTAAATCTATTGAAGAAGATGCGGATGTCATATTTGGACTCTCAAATGCCAAAACATTATCATTAAAAACCTTAAATTTCACAGAGCCACATGAGCCAACATTTATTTCATCATCTACTCCAATAACAGCCTTAAAACGATCATAACCAAGCCCTGAAACATTATATACTATCTCTGAAACTGCATGAACTCCAAGTCCTTTTGTAAAAGTAATCCCATTCAAAGTAATTGTATTTCCATCATTTCCATTATAATCCCCATTACTTTTATTTTTCTCAAAAGGTCCCCAACCATTACTCGCAGATACTTGCGTTAAATTAGATAAATAGTTTACAGTAATTCCGTTCTGACAATTTGAGGAGGATTTATAATAAATTGTTGAACTTCTAGAAAAATTACCTGCCTTATCTCTTACAATTAGATAAGCATCATAATTTTTTCCCATAATTGAACCACTAGAAAAATAATTATAATCAGTCGAATTAGCGGCCAAAAACTTTTGTGTTTCCCCATTTACTACTACTTCAATATTTTTTATTTCGTTGTCATCATTGACTTGATTCCAAGAAAGTTTAAAACTAGAATTTGTAATATGATCTAACTTTAAATTTGGAAAATCGGGTGGGCTTGTGTCAGTGGAATTACATTTTGGATGCAAATCTTTTTGAAATACTGTTTTTAATCCATAGGAATCTGTGATTGTAAGTACAAATTTGTAATAGTAAAGTGTATTGTCACAAGGAACTTGACCAAATAAAAAGTTGGTATTTATTGAGCTTACTTGTAGCTCAGGATGTCGGTGATCGTTATGATACAAGAAAACCTCCCATTTAAAAGCAAGTGAGGAATTTTGCTCTTCTTTATCCAACACTTGCGCATTAAGCTGAACGCTTGAGTTTCCAAAAGGATTAAAAACAAAAACAGAATCAAGACTTGTACTTAATACTTCTGGTGGAGTGTTATTTAATGAAACAATTCCATCAAAGCTATTAGAAGCACCTTGTATATCTGAAACAGTGAGAGTAACTTGAAAAGTTTGTGGATTTGACCCATTAGCATAATATGTATGATTTATTTTTACCCCTGTCGCTGACGATCCATCTCCAAAATTCCAATTATATGTCAAAACTGAATTCTCAGGATCAGTGGAAGTAGAAGCATCAAATGACACTAAGAGGGGAGAGTTTCCATAATTTTTTGATTGTATAAAATTAGCATTAGGCATTTGATTTTCATTAGGGGCATATTTTATTTTTTTCACCAATCCAGTCACAGTGGTAAAATAAATAGATTCATCATTTTTGTTGTAAGAAAAATAAATTAATCCAGGAATAGAAATATGAAAATCATTTTTTGCTGTAGGATTGTTGTTTGAATCAAAATTGAAAACTTTTACCCATTGATTGTTAAAATCAGCAAAAAAATAGCCTCCATGATATTCTTCCGGGTACGTATTGCCATCATAAATTACTCCGCCAATTGAGGCTCCTCCAGTAAAATTTATGAATGGAAATGCCTGGGAGCCAACATTTTGCACAATTTCGTTTATGACAACTCTAGCGATAGAACCTGTTCTTCCCCACTCTACTGTAGGTTTTTTTGGATTTAAAGGATGAAAAGTCGGGTTGCTTGAATAAATAAAATCGATACCTTCCAATCTTGGCCAACCAAAATTTTGTCCGGCTTCACTCACTACATTGATTTCCTCTTTTGTTTCTTGGCCCACATCACCAACAAGCAAAATACCTGGATTACCAGCAGTTAATTCATGGCTACCTGTATTAGGTTTTATCGTAAATCTAAATGGATTTCTAAAGCCTAAAGCCCATACTCTGGATTGTGCTGATCTTGGATTTGCACTATTAAAAAATGGATTAGAAGAAAACCCATCGCCATTGTTTGGATTGATTCTAATAATTTTGCCATTCAATGAGTTTTGTATTTGACAACGCCATTGCCTTCTTGCATTATATTCTTCTATACTTATAATACCATCAAAAAGGGCTTGCACTTCATAGTCTTCGCCCGAAACTCCATCACCACTCGAAACTAAAAGAGAACCATCAACTGCAAATTTCAAATCGCCCCCTGGATGATTAATCCCAGTTAAAGGAAAGCCCGTTTGTCTAGTTTCTCCTATTAAAACAATCCGAGAATTTGAAATAAGAGTTGTAAAATTATTATTAGGATCTAAAGTGTATCTTGTCACCCTTGCGATTGTAGCACCTTGTTCATTAGTAAAAGGCGAATAATTATTTGTACCAAAATTAATTAAATGATGTCTATCCACTACATAATATAAATAGATATAACCATTTTGTTCAAAATTTGGATCTAAAGCTACACTAAGTAATCCAAAATCGCCATATGTTGCTACCTCTTCCCTGATATCTATTAAGAGATTTTTTTGAGAATTTAAAAAGGAATAAACCCTTCCATCCCTTTCCCAAACATACATTTTGTTATTGTAATCGAATGTTATACCCATTGGAAGGTCCCAAGAGCCAAAACTTTCTTCTTGAAAACCATCAGGATATTGTGAATACGAAATATTAAAAGTAAATAATAAAAGTACTAGTAATTTATTCAATTCATCAAATTTTAAAAATGAAAAAACAAAAGTATAAACTAATAAATTTATTAGTAAAATAATTTTATTTTCTGGTCAATAAAAAAAATGAAATTTTGTAATAGTATTCAACTTTTCAAAACCATTTTTTCAGGATCCCAAAGCACTGCAGCCTTTCTTTCGGCACTCAAATTACATGCAATTGAAGGGGCAGCGGCTCTAAGACCAAAACTAGCGTCTTCCACAATTTTACTACCAGTTCTAATGGCATTAAA
>JANNWE010000075.1:0-3352 GCA_031414675.1 Cytophagaceae bacterium | reverse complement strand
TTGCTATTGATACCATTATTGGCTATGCGGGCTCTATGGATATTCAATTATTGGAGGCCAAGGTTTTCCCGTCTTTCACTCTTGCAGCCACAATTTGTGGCTATGTGCTCGGAATTATTTTGATGCCAAAAATCATTTCTCAAGTGAATGCCTTACGGTTTTGTACCATGCTGGGTTTAGTGCTTACTTTACTTGTCATTTATGCAAAGGGAGAAGTAAATTTTATGGGATTAAAAGCCGATATTTCTATTTGGTTTTTGGTATTAATGGGATTGGCAAATTCATTGATTTGGGCTGGAATATGGCCCTTAGCACTTGACGGACTCGGTAAATTCACAAAATTAGGAGCATCTATCTTAATTATGATGCTATGTGGAAATGCTATTATGCCACTTGTTTATGGTCATTTCGCAGATGTTTACGATGTGAGATCGGCCTATTGGGTGCTTTTTCCATGTTACACATATCTTGCCTTTTATGCTATAAAAGGCCATCAAATTAGATCTTGGAAATTTTAAAAAAATACAATGAATAAACTAAGTAGACGCGATTTTTTTGCACCTGTTGTAGCTGCAAGTTTTGGCTTAACTTTCTTGAACAGGGCGAATGCATCTCCACAAAATGTACTTGGAAAGCGAGTGGGGATTATTGGCTTAGACACTTCTCATTCTGTTGCTTTTACCAAGTCATTGCTAAGAGGTGATGCTGCTTTTAAAGGTTATAAGGTGGTTGCAGCTTATCCACAAGGAAGCTTGGATATTGTTTCAAGTACCGAAAGAATCCCCGCGTACATAAAGGAAGTTACAAAAATGGGTGTGGAGATTGTAAATTCTATAGAAGAATTGCTGGGAAAGGTAGATGTTGTATTGCTAGAAACCAACGATGGACGAAGACATTTAGAGCAAGCAAAACAAGTTTTCAAAAGTGGTAAAAGAACATTTATTGATAAGCCCATTGCGGCTTCATTAAAAGATGCGAAAGAAATTTTTAAAGCGGCAGAAAACTATAATGTCCCTACTTTTTCTGCTTCCTCTTTACGCTTTGCTACAGGTATGATGGAAATCAAAAATGGCTCACTGGGCATTGTAAAAGGTGCAGATACCTATAGCCCAATGAAGTTTGAAAAAACACATCCCGATTTGTTTTGGTATGGAATTCATGGCGTAGAAATGTTATTTACGGTATTGGGAACTGGCTGCGAGCGTGTTCAAAGAACCATTGGAGAAGACCAAGAGGTATTTACGGCTACATGGAAGGACGGCCGCATTGGCACTTTCAGAGGAATAAAAAACGGTAAACAAGACTATGGTGGTACTGCTTTTGGTGATAAAGGCATCAGTCCCCTTGGGCCTTACAATGGCTATGATCCACTTTTAATAGAAATTATTAATTTCTTTGAAACAGGAATTTCTCCAGTAGACAAAAATGAAACTTTAGAAATTTGTGCATTTATGGAAGCTGCAGATTTAAGTAAGAAAAGAGGAGGGAAGCCGGTTAATCTTAAGGAAGTAGGCCTATAATTGATAAATTATTCTTCCTTGCACCATGGTCATTTGGATTTGGATATCCTTGTCAAAAATTATTATATCAGCATCTTTGCCAATTTCTAAAGAGCCTTTTCGGTCTTGAATTTTCATTATTCTTGCAGGTGTGAGGCTTGCCATGGTGATTGTATCTATCAAGGGTATTTCTGCTAAAGTTAGCATGGTTCTCACCAAACGGTCAAATGTAGCAACGCTTCCCGCAAATGAGCTTCTGTCGGGCATTTTGGCTACACCGTCTTCTACTAGCACTTCCACTCCGTTTTTTAATCCACCTAAAAGTGATTTCCCTTCTGGCATTGCAGCTGCTCGCATGGCATCCGTAATAAGGGCTGTTCTGTTGGGACCTTTTATTTTGTATATCAACTTTAAAAGTGGGGCTGGCAAGTGGGCACCATCTGCAATTATTTCTACGTCCATGTCATCAATAAGATAGCCAGCTTCTACTACTCCTGCATAACGATACGCATTTCGACGAGTAACACCCAACATGGCGGAATAAAAGTGGGTGGCCAAAGTATATCCATTTCTAAATGCCTCTTCTGCCTCTTCGTAGATGGCATCCGTATGGGCAATGGCAGGAAGGATGTTATTTCCAACTAAAAATCTACCGAATTCCATCGCTCCGGGTAGCTCTGGAGCAGCACTCCATCGTTTAATTGTTTGGTAATTCTGAATCAGTTTTTTGTATTCTGCTTCATCTGGATTGCGGATAAATCGAGGATCTTGAGCGCCTTTTTGGTTCATTGCAAAATATGGACCTTCGAGGTGCATTCCTAAAAGGGTAGCACCTTTTGTATTCTTACTTTTAGCAATTTCAAAAGATTCCAGTGTAGCTATTAAATCCTCTGCTTCGGCAGTCAATGTAGTAGGATACATGGTGGTGGTGCCATATTTTGTATGGGTTTCAGCAATGGTCAAAAATGCTTCTGCTGTGCCATCCATAAAATCGCTACCTCCGCCACCATGCAAATGGATATCTATAAAACCAGGCGAAATGTATTGCCCCTTGGCATCAACTGTTTGGGCTTCCGGAAAGTCAAAATCACCTTGTTCAATTCCTATAATTTTACCCTCCGAAACAAGCACAGAGGCGTTTTCCAATATTGCACTTGGAGTAATTACTTTACCATTGAATATTTTAATTTTCGAAAACATGCTTATACTATTATTGCTTTTTCTAAGACACTTTTCGGCAAAAGACTAGCAGCATTTAGGTCTAAGAAGTATTCACAATTGGGGTGTTTTTGTAAAATGCTAGCAGGGTGAAGATTGCTGATTTCTCCATTGAGGCAGTTTTTTACTGCCTCGGCTTTTCTAGTGTCCGGCACCGAGCAAATGATATGTTTTGTTTTCATAATTTGCTGGATAGACATGCTAATGGCTTGCTTTGGAACAGCCTCCAAGCTTTCAAACCAACCTTCTCCGAATTGCTGTTTTCGGCAAGCAAGGTCTAAGTCAACCACTAGGTAGGGTTCATCTGTTTCAAAGTCGGCCGGGGGGTCATTAAAAGCTAAATGTCCATTTTCCCCAAAGCCCACAAATGCTACATCTATGGGATGTTTTTCAATTATTTCGCCGAGTCTTTTACATTCTTCTTTCCCGTCATTTTCCCCGTCGATCAAGACCACGGCTTTAAAACTCGGTTGAACGATATGAATAAATCTATCTAAAAGATATTTTCTGAAGCTTGCAGGGTGTGAGATAGAAAGACCCAAATACTCATCAAGGTGAAACATTGTGACCTTGTTCCACGCAATATCTTTTTCTGAAAGTACTTGTTTTAGCACCTCGAATTGGCTTGCTCCGGT
>JANNWE010000074.1:0-2284 GCA_031414675.1 Cytophagaceae bacterium | reverse complement strand
AAGCGTTGTCTTGCATTGGGTGGTGCAAAAAATCATTTAATGGTATTACCGGATGCTATACCTGCAATGACGGCGCAAAATGTTGCAGCAAGTATGAGTGGCTGTGCTGGCCAGCGTTGTATGGCCGCCAGTGCAATGATTGGCGTGGGCAATGTGGATGCCATTGTTGAAAAAATTTGTGAAGAAGCCAGGAAGATTGTACCGGGAGAAAACCTGGGTGCAGTAATTAATAAAGCATCGCAGGAAAGGATTGAAAAATTTATTGGTGAAGCTGAAAGAGATGGCGCTAAAATATTGGTAGATGGCAGAAATGCAAAAGTGCCTGGAAAAGAAAACGGAACTTATGTTGGCCCTACAGTAATTGATTATGTAACACCACAAATGAGTGTTGCAACTGAAGAAATTTTTGGCCCTGTAATTTCCATCATGCGAACCAAAACGGTGGATGAAGCATTGGCGATAGAAAATGCCAATCCTTATGGAAATGCAGCCAGTGTGTTTACGCAAAACGGTGCAATGGCAAGATACATTATTGATAAAGCCAGCGCTGGTATGATTGGCGTTAATGTAGGTGTGCCAGTGCCAAGAGAGCCATTTAGTTTTGGTGGTTGGAACGAAAGCAAATTTGGCGTAGGCGATATTACAGGCAAAAGCTCCATTGAATTTTGGACTAAGTTGAAGAAGAGTACTGTAAAGTGGAATGCGGAGGCCGGGGTTAATTGGATGAGTTAAAACAGCCTCCCCCAACCTCCCGATTAATCGGGAGGCTTTAGATCCTGAGAATTTGAAGTTCTTTTATTTATTGTAAGTGTTCATTTTTTGGGACAAGCATTTGTTCTTTAATCAACATCGTTGTGAACTTGTTCTGTTATTCTTTTCTTTCAGCGAAAGAAAAGAATAATCTCACTTGTACTTTTTTAGCCTTATTAAACCATACATTCAACTTGAGGTACCAATTATGCACCTCAAATTTCTAAGGTCACAAATTGTGACCTCAAACCAAATAATCTTTAATAAAACCTGCTATGGCAAAAGCAAGAAAGGCTATCATCAAGATTATTCCTGACGAAACAATCATCAGGAAAATTTATTTACTCCGTGGGCAGAAAGTGTTGCTGGATGCTGACTTGGCGGTATTATATGAAATTGAAACAAAGCAGTTGAAAAGACAAGTTAGAAGAAATATAGAAAGGTTTCCAGAAGATTTCATGTTTGAGTTAAATCCAAATGAATACAATTCTTTAAGGAGCCAATTTGGCACCTTAAACAGAGGTACACATTCAAAATACCTGCCCTTTGCTTTTACCGAACAAGGTGTTGCCATGTTAAGCGGCGTTATCAACTCCCCCAAAGCTATCGAAATGAACATCGCTATCATGAGGGCTTTTGTGGAAACAAGAAAACTAATACACAGTAATAAAGAAATTGCCGAACAGATAAAATTACTTTTTGAAAAGATAAGTGAACACGATGTGCAGTTAGGTGCTATCTATGATGCCATTGAAAGCCTGATGGATGAAAAGTCCGAAGAGGAAGCTAAAAAGATAGATTGGGCAGAAAGGGAACGGATTGGTTTTAAGAAATAAAATATAGCGTATATAAGGTTAAAATAATTGTTGGCTGCAATATTAATGAGACAATTCATAAACATATTATTTTTCTGTTCTTTGACAAAATCTTTGTTGGGACAAACTAAACATTTGTTTGGAGCAAATAATGTTCAGGTTAGACAAATCGTTTCTAAAATAACTGTTGATAAGAATCTCAAAGGAGAATTTTCTTTTACGAAAAAATGGGATTATCCAGAAGGAGTTTTCAAAGATGATAGTACTGGAGAATTCACTACGGACGGAGGCCCTCTTGAAACAACATATTTATTTTATACTGCGAACTGTTCAACAAACGTTCAAGGGGGATACAACATTCGGTATTGTTATGCTACAAAAGCTAATAATAAAATCATATTGACTTTTGTTGATGGGTTACCAGCATATGCAAGCGAATTTTTTGTACACATTGACACATCAAGCTTTTGGTGTGCCGCTGAAACAATTTATCCAGCAATTGCAAAAGGACAAAAAAAGTATTGTACAATTATCAAGCAAAAACTAATTGTTGACAAACCAAAATATTCAAAAGGAGACTCTATAAAAGGATTTATTGAAATGGAATTTATTGAGACAGTGGCAGTACCAAACAAAGAAGTACAAAATCGCAATTATTTTCTCAAAGGCTATTTCAAGACACCAATAACCGAATGACAATACAGCAGCCAACATGGGGT
>JANNWE010000073.1:0-4785 GCA_031414675.1 Cytophagaceae bacterium | reverse complement strand
GATAGCTCGAAACAATTTCATTGAAATCAATAGCAAATGATTTAAATACTATGAAGAAATGAAGAAATGTAATTTTGATTTTCATCAGTTATTTTTTTATTTGTTAATTAAATTGAAATGCAAAATATGAATTTTGACCTAAACCTGAATTTTTTATTCCATGGAAACTATTTGATGGTAAAAAAAAGAACTCCTTCTTACTACCTAAATACGAAAGACCATCTATACTTTCTTTGGCTGAACCATCTAATATTAAAATTATCTCTTCCGCATTGTGCCTATGTGGAGGATGGCTTTCCAAGCCTTCATTTAAGTAGGTAATATGTAATTCCAATCTTTGAAGCATAGAAGTAGACTGATTCATAAAATCTCTCCTTCCGCCTTTTTCAGTTTTCTTTAATGGAATATCATCAATATTAAAAATCATTGATTTTCCCAGCTTTTGGTCAGAATTAATTTTCCTTGATTTGTAACTAAGTACAGTAAAATTTGTTTCAATATTATTGAGATTACTGATTGAAAATTTATCACCAGGAAAAATCAAGACCACACTACCCGCTTTTATAGAACTTTGTTTTTGATTTAATGAGACAGTTAATTCTCCCTCATTAATTAAAATTAATTTTTCTAAATCCGTTTGAAAATTTTTAGGACTTAAAGAACTTGCCGGATTTAAAGTGATTTGATCTATATTTAATGCCTCTAAAAAAAGCGTACTTTTTTCTTTTATCAATGAATAAGATGTTCCAGTTTTATTCTTAGATTTTTGCCCTTTTAAGAAAGAATATTGACCAGCTTCAAGTGGTTTTTGCTGAGCAAAAGCTAAAACACTTTGAATAATAATTATAAAAAGCAAAAGAAATCTCATTCTGTTTTGTTAAGATGTGTCAAAAATAAAAAAAAATCCCACAAAGTTGCTAAACCTTTGTGGGAACTTTTTGAAAATATAATTTTTTAAAATTCTCTATGAGTTGCTTCTTGGAAAAGTCGTTCTTTTGGTAGATTCCTAAAATATTCATAGGTTATTTTTAAACCCTCTTCCCTATCTATTTTAGGTTCCCAACCTAGTATTGCTCTTGCTTTTGAAATATCTGGCTGTCTTTGTTTTGGATCATCCTTTGGTAAATCTAAATATACCACTTTTTGATCTGTTCCTGTAAGACTAATTATTTCTTCAGCAAAATCTTTTATGCTAATTTCAGAGGGGTTTCCAATATTTACTGGTTGAGCATAATCTGATAATAAAAGTCTAAAAATTCCTTCTACCAAATCATCGACATAACAAAAGGACCTTGTTTGTGATCCATCACCAAAAATTGTAATGTCTTCTCCACGCAAGGCCTGCCCTATAAAAGCTGGTAAAACTCGGCCATCATTCAATCGCATTCTTGGCCCATAGGTATTAAATATTCTAACAATCCTGGTTTCTAAACCATGATACGTATGATAGGCCATTGTCATAGCTTCTTGAAACCGTTTGGCTTCATCATAAACTCCCCTTGGCCCTACTGGATTTACATGACCCCAATATTCTTCGGTTTGTGGGTGAACCAAAGGGTCCCCATAAACCTCTGATGTAGAGGCAATTAAGACTCTTGCATTTTTTACTATGGCTAAGCCAAGGCAATTGTGAATTCCTAAAGAACCAACTTTCAAAGTTTGAATCGGGATTTTAAGATAATCAATAGGGCTAGCTGGAGAAGCAAAATGCAAAATATAATCTAAATCTCCTGGAACATGAATAAATTTACTTACATCATGATGATAAAATTCAAAATGCTCTAATTTAAAAAGATGTTCAATATTTCTTAAGTCTCCAGTTATCAGGTTATCCATAGCAATTACGTGAAAACCTTCTTTTATAAACCTATCACAAAGGTGTGAACCTAAAAATCCAGCTCCACCAGTAATTAATATTCTTTTCATTTTATTCCTTTTATTTTGAATTTACTACTGCATCTCTACCTATTGAAAAATAATCATATCCCATTCTTTTCATTTCAGCAAGTTCGTAAAGATTTCTTCCATCAAAAATTACTTTATTATTA
This sequence comes from Cytophagaceae bacterium, assembly GCA_031414675.1. Classification (GTDB taxonomy): domain Bacteria; phylum Bacteroidota; class Bacteroidia; order Cytophagales; family Spirosomataceae; genus Leadbetterella. Next base: position 2,737 of record JANNWE010000073.1, on the reverse strand, counting down.
AGACATGCTTCTAATTTTTTAAAATCAGGTGTTCTAAATTCGGGCCATTCCGTCATAATCATCAAAGCATCAGCTCCTTCCACAGCCTCATAAGGTGATTTAGCATATTTAACTTTTTTGCCAATTTCTTTCTTGACATTTGCAATTGCTTCGGGATCAAAAACCACAACTTTCGCTCCTGCCCTTTTTAAAGCTTTAATATTGTATAAAGCTGGAGCTTCTCTTATATCGTCAGTATGAGGCTTAAATGCCAATCCCCAAATAGCAATAGTCTTTCCTTTCAAATTTCCATTAAAATAACCCTTAATTTGTGGAATTAATTTAGTTTTCTGCCTATCATTTACAAACATTACTGATTTCAGAATTTTAAAATCATATCCATATTCGGTAGCTGTCCTTCCTAATGCTTGAACGTCCTTAGGGAAACAACTACCTCCATACCCAATACCAGGGAATAAAAATCTTTTGCCAATTCTACTATCTGTCCCTATTCCTTTTCTAACATTATCTACATCAGCCCCAGCTTTTTCACAAAGATTGGCAATTTCATTCATGAATGTAATTTTCATTGCTAAAAAAGCGTTCGCAGCATACTTTGTCATTTCTGCAGATCTTTCATCCATAAAAATTACAGGATTTCCTTGACGAACCAATGGGGCATACAACTTCTCCATCGTAGCTTTTGCTCTATCAGATTGAGTTCCTATTACCACCCTATCTGGTTTCATAAAATCATCTACAGCTACACCTTCGCGTAAAAATTCAGGGTTAGATACTACGTCAAATTCAACACTTGCATTTGTTTTTACTTCTTTATAAACTCTTTCTGCTGTACCAACAGGAACTGTACTTTTATCAACAATAACAGCGTAACTTGTCATAATTTTACCCAAATCGTGGGCTACACCTAATATATACTTCAAATCTGCTGATCCATCTTCTCCGGGAGGAGTTGGTAAAGCTAAGAATATAACTTCTGCATCTTTAATCCCTTCTTTTAAATCTGTAGTAAATGTGAGTCTGTTTTCTTTTCTATTACGTTCAAACAAAACTTCTAAGCCTGGTTCGTAAATTGTAATTTTCCCTTTCTTTAAACTTTCAATTTTATTAGTATCAATATCTATGCAAGTTACATAGTTTCCTGTTTCAGCAAAACATGTTCCTGTTACAAGACCCACATAACCAGTACCAACCACTGCAATTTTCATATTTTCAAAATATTTATAAATTAAACGAGTCGCAAAGGTAAAATAAATATTATTTTGAAAATAGCAATCAGACAGATTTTTTTTAACATCACATATATAAAAAATAGCACTTAAAAGCAATTTTATCTAATTAAGTGCCAAATATTTCCATTCCTATGTAAAAAAAATAAATCAATAATGAAGATTTAATCTAATAGAATAAAAAAAGCTTTTGCAATATTACTTTCAAATGAAAGGTTTGAAATAAGATATTTAACCAAAAAAACTCATTAGAAAATCGACTTTAATAAAAGTCTAAGGCGGCCCACGTTACTTCATCGGAAGGCCGACTGCCCTATCTCCAATCATCTGCAAACCTTTCTCGATAGGTATTTCGATGCTTGTCATAGCCATTTTGCAAAATCGTGAGATTAGCCATTCTTTTCGCCAAAATGTCTATTGAGTTTTTTGGATTAAATATAAATGAGCAAATTAAAAAGAAGAATTACCTTAAGAATTTTTCCAAGCAAAAGGATACTTTTGCCCCTGGTAGCTTTTAATTTCCATATCAATGGTACCTATTGATAAATCTATTTCCATTTTAATTGGAACACGATTTTTGTCATCAGAAACCCAAATACGGATTGCATTATCACCCTTAAAAAGATCATTTTTTGGTAAAATTGGATTTAATTTAAGTACTCTTATTTTACCAAACTTTGTATGCACTATTCCTTTCCCAGCATACTTAATCTTCATGTTGTATAGGTCTTCATCAAAAAACAAAGGAGAGGAAACAGTTTGTCCTATTGTAAATTTCGAAAAATCTATAGTTCTAAGAAAATAATATCCAGAAATTACATCTTGAATATTATCAGGAACATTAAAAATTTTAGACTCTTCTTTCTCAATTTTAACTAATTCATTTTTTGAATGATTAAAATTTAAAATTTGATCTCTTTTGTAACTATTTTCTCTAGCACTATAAATGAATTTATGAGGAATAAAAGCGGTGGTATCTATATATGATCGGTATGTATTTCTTACTTTAAACATATCAGTTATGCCTGCAGTTTTACCTAAAACATTTACTTTGTAACAAGGGCGTCCATTTAAATTGTAAATTTTATCATCTACATCTACATTAGCTGCTCCAATAATAAAAAAGCCATACTTTACTTTATAATCGTAGTTTTCTCCTGCTTTAAAGCTATCATTTTCAACATGCCTGTATTCAGAGAATCCAAAGGCAAGTAAAAAAGAGGAAAAAATAGATATTAAAAACTTAATCATAAATCATATATTTATTTTTCTACAGTTTTAAGTTACTATTAAAACGCCAAATCCATTATAATAATTTCAAGAACCTTAGAAAAGCAATTTAAAATAACTTCCATTAAACTCATAAATTAACGTGAGTTCGATATAACTAGAAGTTCAAATTTAGTTGTTTTGTATCGACAAATTGCTTCATAATTGAAGGTTTTTTTTCTGTAAAATTGTATGCAATTAAAGCTGAAAATGTATTGTTTAAGAAGTTTATTGGACTT
>JANNWE010000072.1:0-11547 GCA_031414675.1 Cytophagaceae bacterium | reverse complement strand
AATATTTAATTTTTAGTTGTTAAAATTATAAATTTAACTAAAATCTAATTTTGCTAAATTTCACATTATATTCGAAACAATAATTAGGAATGGAGCATAAAAAAAGTAAACTTTTTAGGGTTCATTCTTTAATTTATAATTAAGGTTTATTGCTTAAACGTCAACATTTGCATATTTTGCATTTTTCTCTATAAAAGCTCTTCTTGGTGGAACTTCGTCGCCCATCAACATGGAGAATAAATGATCTGCTTCAATAGCGGATTCAATACCAACTTGTTTTAAAGAACGATTCACTGGATTCATTGTGGTAGTCCAAAGTTGCTCTGGGTTCATTTCACCTAGACCTTTATATCTTTGCTGCCCTACATTCTCTTCTTTTCCGCCAGCTGCCATTCTTTTAACTGCAATTTTTCGCTGTTCTTCTGTCCAACAATACTCTTCCTCTTTTCCTTTTTTTATTAAATAAAGCGGAGGTTGGGCAATATATAGATATCCGTTTTCAATTAATGGCTTCATAAAGCGATAAAAGAATGTTAAAATCAAAGTTCGGATGTGGCTGCCATCAATATCAGCATCGGTCATAATTATAATTTTATGATATCTAAGCTTATCAATATTTAATGCTCTTTCATCCCCATCTTTTCCCATTTGCACACCCAAAGCAGTGAAAATGTTTTTTATTTCATCATTTTCATAGATTCTATATTCTTGAGCTTTTTCAACATTAAGAATTTTACCTCTGAGTGGTAAAATTGCTTGAAAAGCTCTGTCTCTTCCTTGTTTTGCAGATCCACCAGCTGAGTCTCCTTCCACTAAATAAACTTCGCAAAGTGTCGGGTCTGATTCAGCACAGTCAGCTAGTTTTCCTGGCAATCCTGAGCCAATTAACACATTTTTACGCTGCACCATTTCTCTAGCTTTTTTTGCTGCTATACGAGCCTTGGCGGCTAAAATTACTTTGTCAACAATTGTTCTGGCGTCTTTAGGATTCTCTTCTAGATAATTAATAAGCATTTCCTGCACACAGTTACTTACTGCAGCGGTTACTTCTGAGTTTCCTAATTTAGATTTAGTTTGTCCTTCAAATTGGGGCTCTTGAACTTTCACCGAAATTACAGCAGTGAGTCCTTCTCTAAAGTCATCACCTGCAATTTCAATTTTTTCTTTTGTTAATAAACCAGACTTGTCTGCATAAGATTTCAAAGTACGGGTAAGAGCCATTCTAAACCCAGAAACGTGAGTTCCGCCTTCCGGAGTATTAATGTTATTTACAAAAGACGAAACATTTTCTGTATAGCCTGAATTGTAGGTCATTGATACTTCTACAGGCACACCATCACGCTCGCCTATCATGTGCATGGGAGCTGGAATAAGAGCGTCTCTGCTTTGGTCTAGATATTCAACAAACTCAATTAATCCCCTTTCAGAAAAGAATTCTTCGTATTTAGGTTTACCTTCTTCATCCACTTCCCTCATATCGGTTAGGGTAAGTTTAATACCGCTATTCAAATACGAGAGCTCCCTAATTCTATTTGCAACCGTTTCATATTTGTACTCTTTCCATTGAAAAATTGTATCATCGGGTAAAAAAGTAACATTTGTGCCTCTAAGTTCGGTTGTTCCTATTTCTCTAACTGGGTACAAAGGCTTTCCAATGCTATATTCTTGTTCGTATAGCTTGCCTTCTCTGTGAACTTCCACACGCAATGCTATAGACAAAGCATTAACGCAGGATACACCCACTCCGTGTAAACCACCTGAAACTTTATAGGTATCCTTATCAAATTTACCTCCTGCATGAAGTACAGTCATTACTACCTCTAATGCTGATTTTTGTTCTTTATCGTGCCAGCCTACAGGTATTCCTCTTCCGTTGTCTTTAACCGTAACTGAATTGTCTTCATGAATGATGGTATGAATAGTGTCGCAATAGCCAGCCATCGCCTCGTCTATTGAATTGTCGATAACCTCCCAAACCAAGTGATGAAGCCCTTTAAAGCCAATATCACCTATGTACATGGCTGGTCTTTTTCTAACGGCTTCTAAACCTTCTAAAACTTGGATATTGTTTGCTGAGTAGTCTTCTTTAGATTCTAAATGTTGTTCTGCCATATTTATTAAATCAGTAGAGAAAATATTCCAATTAAATCAGAATAATGTTTAAGATTTTTGGTTATTAAACTAAATGCAAAAATAGACAAAAATATTGAGATTTGAAATTTTATTTTGAGGTAATTAAGGTTAATTTTCTAGGTGAAAGTTAAGCCATTTTCGGAGAATATTTAGATAATAAATTACTGTCATCCGATTAAATTAAGAAAAAAAAACTTTTAGATATTAAGTTACTGATAATCAATAATCCCGTAGGGATTCAACATTGGTAACAAAAGATACCCTCTTCAAATCAAAAGCCCTGTAAGGGCTTAATATTTAGGTAATTATAGTAATGAGATTTTATTTAGTCGTTTGACAGTAATAATAAATTTAAATATTCTTTATTTCCCTATTTTATCTATTATTTCTTGTAATTCCATTTCATTTGCAAATTTAATGGAAATAGTGCCCTTATTTAAGGTCTGAACTTGAATCTTTAAAGGCACTATTGTTTTACCTTTTAGTGTCAATTCTTCAATTCTTATATCTTCTTTGTGAAGTTCTAAATCATTTGCTTGGCTTTCAAAAATATTGCCTTTTTTTACAAAAGATTCTACTTCTCTTGCACTTAAATTTTGATCTAAAATTCTTTGATAAATATCTATTTGAACTCCTGTATCTTGTACTGATATTAATGGTTTGGCTTGCCCAACTGTAATAACTCCCAAAATTAGGCCAGATTGGATTTCGGTAGGGAGTGTTAAAAGTCTTAAATAATTAGTTACTAAAGACCGGCTTTTGCCTACAATCTTCCCTAATTCGTCTTGTTTTAAATTACATTCAACTACCATTCTTTGAAACGAAAGGGCTATTTCTATTGGATTTAGATTCTCTCTTTGAACGTTTTCAATTAAAGCCATTTCTAGTGAACGTTGATCGTCCACATCACGAATAAACGCAGGTATCTTCTCCAGTCCAGCAATTTTGGCCGCCCTAAATCTTCTTTCGCCGGCTATTATTTCAAATTTACCACTTGTTATTTCCCTTACGGTTATGGGTTGAATAATGCCATGCACTTTAATTGAAGCCGCCAGCTCATTTAATGCCACATCTTCAAAATCAAATCTAGGTTGAAAATTACCAGTGGTTATTTGGCTCAAATCAATTTGTTTCACGCCCCTAAATGAAGCGATTTTTCGTTGAACCACTAAATCAGAATCTGATAATAATGAATTTAAACCTTTATTTTTATTTTGGTCCATTTGCAACTTTTATCTCAGGAAGATTATTCCTTTTTAACAATTCTTTGGCTAAATCAATATAACTAATAGCCCCCTTATTTTCTAAAAACTTAATATCAAACTCACCATCTTTATCTCCTGAAAACATTAATAAAGCAGGTACTCCATAACTAGGTGCTTCTGCAAGTTTAACATTACGCGGAACTATGGTGTCAAAACACATCTTCTCAAAATACTTCCTAACATCATCTACCACCATTTTAGAAAGATTGGTACGTGCGTCATACATGGTTAATACATAACCTTCCATTTCTAAATTAGGATTCAATCTTTTTTTGATGATATCTACTGTATTTTTAAGTTTTGCTATTCCTTCAAGTGCAAAATATTCACATTGGACAGGAATTAAAACGGAGTCTGAGGCAACTATCGAATTTATTACCATAAGCCCTAAGGAAGGAGAACAATCAATGAAAATAAAATCATAGTCTTCTTTTATTTCCTGGATGATCTCTTTTAAAATATACTCTCTAGCTACCTGATTTACAATTTCAAGTTCAAAACCCGCTAAATCGATATGACTGGAGATCAAATCAAGATTAGGTATTTGAGAATGAAGCACACAGTCTTTTATATTAGTTTCGCCTACTAAACTTGTATAAATATTTTTCTTTTGATCCTTGCTATCAATTCCAATACCCGAGCCTGCATTTGCCTGAGGGTCAGTGTCAATTATAAGCACTTTATAGTCTAAAACTGCAAGTGACGCCGATAAATTTATAGCAGTAGTAGTTTTACCAACTCCGCCTTTTTGATTCACTATTGAAATTACTTTCCCCATTTATAGGATTATTATATTTGTCCACACAAAGATAGACATTTTTAAAATCTTTTAAAGTCACATCTTTAGAATGTCGATAAGTAATGAAATTGTGGATAAATAAAAAACAAGCAATTTAATTAAACCAAAAAACTTAAATTAGGTCTGATTAATCAGATTAAGTACTTAACCTGACCTTAAATCCCGGACCTAAGCGTGATCATAAAATTTCTGCCGGCAGATGAAATCCCTGATGCAAAGTTTCGATAATTTTTATTTAAAATATTCTCACAGGCAAGTTGAAAACCAAAATTTCTTTTTATTTGATAGGACGCTCTTGTGTTAAAAGTTGTCCATGAGGGCATTCCTTCAGGAGTAGCATAAATTAAATTGTCTTCACCACTTGGGCTATAGTCTTTTAATTTTTTCCAACCGTTGTATAAACTGAATACTTCAATTTGTAATGCCTCTTTTTGAAATTTAAGACTTGTGCGACCAAATAGGGGAGGAATATGATCTAATGGCGTATTTTTAGCATCATCAATTATGCCTTTTGTTTGGTTTAATGAACTAGAAAAAGTTAAACTTGAAGATATTTTTGCATAAATGGATAAATTCCAACCATTTACAAAAGCTTTGGATTTGTTTTGTGCAGCTATAACTTTACTGGTTACATTATTAAACAAAACAGTGCTTTGGCCATTTAATGTAAAGGCATCTATAACAATTGCATTTTGAAAATAGGTATTAAAATAGGTTGCTTCAATTGTAATTTTTTTTCCAATTTCTTGATGAATGGTTGCTTCTCCATTATAGGTATATTCAGGTTTAATGCCGGGATTTGGAACAACCAAAGTTCCAGTTACAGAATCAAAAACCTTTGCTAAATCATCTATATTTGGTGTTCTAAAGCCAGAAGAGCCTATTAAGCTTATCTTGGTTTTTGAACTTGGATTATATAATAAACTCAAGTTACCTGTCATTGCCGCTGTTTTTTGTTCTATCGTATTAAAAGCAAAAGGAAAGAAGGCTTTTTCTATAAATTCCGAGCTAAGATTTGTTGAATTGTATCTAAGGCCTCCATTTAAAATCACTTTATCGTTTATTCTTAATTGATCTGAAAGATACATAGCCCAAGAATTCATTCCATTTTTACCATCGGGATACCTTGTATCCGCTTTACTCTCTAAATTGGTAATAATATTCTTAAAATTTGCTTTTGATGCTACACTATTTAAAACAATTTCCAAACCATAATTCAAGCTATTGTTTTTCAACGTTTTTTGAAAATCTGCATTAATAGAAAAAACATTGACTTCTTCTGTCTGAGTTTTTCTGTTTACATTATTAAAACCTCTTGAAATTCTACTCTCATTTATATTTTGATAAGCAGCTGAAAAAAATGCTTTATCATAAATTTTTTCGTCTTTTAATTCTACTTGATAAGCAAGCATCATTCTTTTTTCTGGACCATAGTACCATTCCGCAAATCTAGGAACACCGTTTCTTACTTCAGTAAGTCGGTCATATCTAGGCACATCACTTGAAGTGGAATATTGAAAGTTCAACAAATGATTTATTTTTTTGGATTGTTCAAAACTAAATTTTTGAAAAAAATCATTTTGACTATATGCACTTCCTATTTGCTTATTTTCGTTTTTATTAGGCACGGAAACATCCATTTCATTTTGCCTTTCTACATAAAACGTTCTTTTACCAAAATTTGGATATTTTTCGGAGCGCTTAGAACCTTGAATCAAGTCTCCAAAATCGGAAATTGTAAAACTAGTAAGCGAGCCAAATCGCCTTCTACTTAAGTTAAAATCGACATGTGCAGTTTTTTCTCCAAATGCTGAAGCATATCTTACATATCCTTTTGCATTGGTTTTATTTAACTCTGGACTTTTAGATCTAAAATGAATTACTCCACCGAGTGCGTCACTGCCGTACATAACAGAACTTGGACCAAAAATAACTTCTGCTCTTTCCAACATATTTTGGTCAATTCTCATAACATTTTGTAAATGACCCGCTCTATAAATAGCGTTGTTCATTCTAACCCCATCAACCACAATTAAAACTCTGCTTGATTCAAAACCCCTTAGAATGGGGCTTCCTCCACCGGCTTGGCTTCTTTGCACAAAGACATTGCCTGATTGCTCCAATAGATTTGCTGTATTTGCTGTATTTTGAAAAGCTATTTTCTTTGAAGTAATTATCTCAATCTGGTTTGGTGATTCTTTTTTAAGTTGCTCAAATTTGTTTGCTGAAATGATAATTTCAGTTAAATCTACCTTTTTATATGTACTGTCTTTTTGCGCATAAGCTAGGTGAAAACCCAACAAAAGCGGGAAAATAAATATTTTTTGACTCATATTTCTGAGTTATTTAGATATAATAGTTTTAATGATTGATTGAGGTGCTTTTTTTGTCAAAAAATCATAATAGTTCTTTTAAAATTTCAATAAAGTCTATATTCCCAAAAGCAGGAAGACCTTAAGGTTTTTTGAAGGAGAAATTTGGAAAATTTGGAAAGTTTGTTCCCAAATATTAATTTAAATTGGGAGGAGGGGTGGTTTTAGATAAAAATAGACTCGGTAGTTTACACACTAAAATAGGAATTAGTTTTTTCGTTTCAATAGAAAAAAGGATATCTATTTTAGACAAATCTTGACAAATAATAACGAGCTTGAAAAAGTACATTATTTTTGAGACAATGTCTTTTTTTATGGGATTATTGTCGAAATTTATTGAAAATGAATTCTCAAAATCGGAGTTTAAAGAAGTTTCGTTTCCATCTAAGAAACAGTAAAGTACTTTTTTGTCTTTTGTGATTGCCGTTTTTACCACGTCATACATTACACCATTTTGTTCAAATTCATTTTCATTAAAACTCAAAGGCTTATTAATTTGTATGAGTTGTTCATCGGGAAGATTAAAGAGCAGTTTTTCTTTCACCTCATGTCTAATCCATGCCAATTGAAAGGTATATAAAGAAGGGCTAAAAAAGTTTTTAGAAAAAAACAAAAAGATAAAAAACCATAATAAAATAATATGGATAGGTTTCTTTTCTTTTTTATGTTTTTTTGACAATTTCAATTTTCTGAATTGTTTTTTTGCAAATATCAAAAAAATGTGGGAAAGCCATTCAATAATCTAACACTTTTATTAAATTGAAATTTAGATGTTTTAAAAAATTCAAATCTTCATAGTATTCCAATTTATCAAAACATACTTTTAAAATTTATAATTAATCTCAGATTTAATTAATATTGATTTTTTTTATACTTTCGTATTTTTGTTTCTAAATAAAAAACTTCATTTACCTTAAATAATTCTTTTATGAAAAAAGTGTTTTGTATTTTATTATCTATTAGTGCATTCGGCAGCCTTTTTGCCCAAAAAAAGAAAACTAAAGAGCCATCCACTCCTATGGAGATAAAGGCACTTCCTGTAGATAATTCTAAATTTTTTAAAGGAATGTCTTGGAGAAATATAGGACCATTTAGAGGCGGAAGGTCCTTAGCAGTGGCCGGTCACAAAGATCAGCCTATGACTTATTATTTCGGTGCAGTAGGTGGTGGCGTTTGGAAAACCACCGATGGTGGACAAAACTGGGGCTATTCAGGAGACAGTACGTTTAAATCAAGCTCTGTTGGAGCCGTTGCTGTGGCACCTTCAGACCCAAATGTGGTATATGTGGGCATGGGTGAAGCTGACATGAGAAGTAATATTAGTTATGGAGATGGGGTATATAAATCTACCGATGCTGGTAAGTCATGGTTGTTCATGGGTTTGCCAAAAGCAGATGCTATTGCCACTATAGAAGTACATCCCAAAGACCACAACTTAGTATATGTAGCGGCAGTTGGGAACCCTTTTGCTCCAAATAAAGAGAGAGGAGTTTTTAGAAGTAAAGATGGTGGAAAAACTTGGGAGCATATTTTAGCGAAGAATGATAGTACCGGTGCTTATCATGTAAGAATTGATCCAAATAATCCCCGTATTTTATACGCTACGCTTTGGCAGGCTTACAGAAATGGACATAGTATGAGCAGCGGTGGAGTAGGTTGTGGTTTATATAAATCTACTGACGGTGGAGATTCTTGGGTTTGTTTAAATGAAAAACCCGGTATGCCAAAGGGTTTGCTTGGTAAAATTGGAGTCACCGTTTCTCCAGCAAATTCAAACAGGTTGTATGCCATGATAGAAAATGCCAAAGGGGGCTTATATACTTCCTATGATGCAGGTGAGACTTGGAAACTTGTAAACGATGATAAAAATCTTTGGCAAAGACCGTGGTATTATATGAATTTGCAAGCTGACCCTAAAAATGAGGAGGGTATTATTATACTAAATGTAAATGTTTTTAAATCTACTGACGGAGGTAAGACCATTCGAAATATACGGGTACATCATGGCGATACGCATGATGTTTGGATAAATCCTAATAATCCAGAAAATTATATAATTGGAGACGACGGTGGTGCTGAAGTAACTTTTAATGATGGCTACACTTTTACAGATATTGACATTCCTACCGCTCAGTTTTATCATGTTCACCTTGATAATGATTTTCCTTACAATGTGTATGGCTCTCAACAAGATAACTCCACTGTCAGAATAGCCAGCAGATCAAATGGCTTTTCTATTGGTTTAAGGGATTGGTATCCAGTGGCAGGAGGCGAGTCGGGTTATATTGCTATTAAACCAGGTAACTCCAAAATTACCTTTGGAGGTTCTTATGACGGATTTTTGACTAAACTTAATGCAGAAAATGGGCAGGAGCAAAATATTATGGTTTATCCTGAAAACAATATGGGGCATACTTCTGCTCAAAAGAAATTTCGTTTTCAATGGACGTATCCTATCGTATTTTCCCCTCATGACAATACCCGAATGTACTGCACCTCTCAATATGTGCATGTGACACATGATGAAGGACACTCGTGGGAAATAATAAGTCCTGATTTAACTAGAAATGACCCAAAAACGACGGGTGCTACTGGTGGACCTATTACTCTTGACCAAACAGGTGCGGAGATTTATGCTACTATTTATACCTTGGCTGAGTCGAATTTAGAGAAAGGCAATATTTGGGTAGGTTCTGATGACGGATATTTGCATGTTACCAGAGACAATGGAAAGAATTGGAGTAACATTACTTTGCCAACTTCACAGTTAGGCGATTTCGCCTTAATTTCTATGATTCATACCTCCAATTTTGAAAAAGGAAGAGCATATCTAGCAGCCACACGCTATATGTTTGGAGATAGAAAACCCTATCTTTTTAAAACCAATGATTACGGTAAAACTTGGGAAAGCATTTCCAACGGAATTCCAGCAGACGAATACACAAGGGTAGTTCGTGAAGATCCAAATAAAGCAGGTTTATTGTATGCAGGTACGGAAAGGGGTATTTATGTTTCGTTTGATGATGGAAAATCTTGGAATCCATTAAATATGAATTTACCAATATCTCCTATTAGAGATTTACAAGTTCATGTCAATGAAAAAGACCTGGTAGTAGCTACACATGGTTTATCTTTTTGGATTTTGGATGATTTAAGCCCACTCTATGAAATTAAAGATAATTTGGTAAAAGCAGACACCAAAATGCATCTTTTTAAGCCTAGACATGCTTATAGAATGGAAGGCGGTGATGGTGGAAGAAGAGGGCCGTCGCTTGATGAAGGCAAAAATGCTCAAAATGGGGTTTTGGTAAATTATTTTTTGGCCGAAAGCCCAAAGGCTGAGTTGAAACTTCAATTTTTGACTATGAATAATGATACAATAATAACTTTTTCAAGTCAAAAAGACCTAAAAGGGGAGGCCTTTAAAGTTTCAAAAGATTTTTACGAAAATCCCGAAACAGTTAGACCTAATAGCGTAGTGACAAAAGCTGGATTTAATAGGTTTGTTTGGAATATGCGGTATGCCGACGCAACCGAAATTCAAGGAGAAAAAGCTCCTATGTGGGCAGGGAATACCACTGGGCCAAAAGTTGTACCAGGGCTTTATAAAGTTCGAATGATTTTAGGTAACGAATTAGTGAAAGAACAAATAGCGGAAATCAAAAAAGATCCAAGAGTAGATGTCTCCGATTCAGATTTGAAAGAGCAGTTTGATTTAGCTTTAAAAATTCATAAGAAATTGGACGAGTCACACAGAAATATTAACGATATTCGTCAAATTAGGAAAGCAGTTACTGATTATATGAATTCTGTTAAAGACTCTGTAATAATTGCCAATTTTCAGAAAATCACTAAGCCCATGTTAAAAAATATGGATGATTTAGAGCAGTCTTTATTACAGAATAAAGCAAAAGCAACGCAAGATTTGTTAGCGTATCCGATAAGGCTAAACGACAAAATGGCAGGAGTAGCCGGAGTCGTTTCCAGTGCAGACGCTAAACCTACGAAATCATCCTACGAAGTTTACGACGATTTAGGAGGAAAAATAGAGGGTACATCTCAAAAGTTAAAGAAAATAATTGACGAAGATGTACCTGCCTTTAACAATTTGGTAAAACAAAATCAATTGCCTGCTATTAACTTAAAACAGAAGAAAATAGGAGCCACTTTATAAGAATATTTTAATTTTAAAAGAAACCTTTCAGACCTAGTTTGAAAGGTTTCTTTTTTTTAGGAGGAACTCTTTTTTTGGATTTTATCCAATAAAAAGAAACATTCAAAAGCTTTGCAATTTCGCACAAACGAAAAAAAATCTTATTTTTACAGAATGATTCCTCAGGATACCGTCCAACAAATTATTCAGGCTGCAGATATCGTTGAAGTGGTAGGTGATTTTGTAAGCCTCAAAAAAAGAGGGGCTAGCATGATTGCCTGTTGTCCATTCCACAACGAAAAAACTCCTTCTTTTCATATTTCTCCAGCAAAAGGCATTTATAAATGCTTTGGTTGTGGAAAAGGGGGTGATTCACTGAAATTCGTAATGGAATTGGAAGGCCTTTCTTATCCGGATGCTTTGCGATGGATGGCAAAAAAGTACGGTATAGAAATAAAAGAGAAAGAATTTACGGATCAAGATCTTATCAATCAAAATGAAAAGGAAAGCTTATTTATTGTTTTAGAATTTGCTCAACAGCATTTTGCAGAAACATTAGTAAAAACGGAAGAAGGAAAAAGTATAGGGTACTCTTATTTTGTTGAGCGTGGGTTTTCGAAAGCAGTAATTGAAAAATTCAATCTAGGCTATGCTTTAGATGCAAAGGATGTGTTTTTAAAAAAGGCATTAACTGCAGGTTTCAGCATAGAAATTTTAGAAAAGGCAGGGCTCATATCCATTAAAGATGAAAGTACGCAAATAGACCGTTTTAGAGGTAGAGTAATTTTTCCGATTCATAATGTAGGTGGCAAGCCGATAGCATTT
>JANNWE010000071.1:0-27189 GCA_031414675.1 Cytophagaceae bacterium | reverse complement strand
TTTTTCAAATCCAATTATTGTTGATTCTAATCCGACCTCGCATTGGCCACCATCTAATATATAATCTACCTTTTTATTTAATTGATCATATACATGAGCCGCATTTGTTGGAGATATATAACCAAAGGGATTTGCACTAGGGGCTGCAAGCGGAAAATCAATAGATTTTAACAAAGATAAACTAAGTGGGTGATTTGGAATTCTTATAGCAACTTTTGAAAGACCTGAAGTTACTAAATCTGGAATATTTGTTTGCTTTTCTAACAAAAAAGTCAAAGGTCCTGGACAAAAATGAAATGCAATATCCATTAGCTCTTTCGAAACATTTTTTACATAGGTATTAAATTCTTCTATTGCTCCAACATGTATAATAAGAGGATCGAATGTAGGTCTATTTTTTGCTTCAAAAATCCTACTTACAGCTTTTTGATCTAGCGCATTGGCAGCTAATCCATAAACAGTTTCAGTCGGAATAGCCACTAATTTTCCAGATTTTAGGATTTTTTTAGCCAATTCTAGGTCATTCCCAATTTCAGTTTCTTTCATAGTTTCTTTTCAAAATACAAAATATCCAATTCAGGATTAAAATTGTAAGCATTAGTTTCAGTGAATCCTAAAATTTTATACAAAGCAACCGCCGACGAAAGTCTTTGTAAAGTGTCTAATTTCATAAAATCATATTTTTTTTCTTTTGCAATTTTTAAAATTTCCAATGCTAATGCTTTACCAATGCCGAAACCATGAAAATTTGGTTTTACATACAGCCTTTTCATCTCGCAGTTATTAGCATTTAATTGTTTTAAAGCAACAACCCCTATTATCTCTTCTTTAATTTTGGCAATTATAATACTTCCATAGGGTTCATCGTAAGGCTTAGGTAAAGAGTTCAATTCTTTTTCAAAATCCTGAAAACATAAGGAGATCCCCAAAAACTTTTCATATTCCAGAAACAAAGCTTTTATTCGATCCATATCTGTACTTTCCGCTTTTTTTATTTCAAAAATATTCTCAAAATAACCTTTAGGATAGTTAACCTCTTCCAAAGTTAATCCTTCGGCTTTTGCTGCCATTCCAGCATTAATACGATTTTTTGAAAGAATAATATCTTCAAAATCAAGGCAATTCTTCTTACCTGAGCCTACATCTAAGAGGCTACCTACAATGGCTCTTACCATACCTCTTAAAAAGCGGTTTGCTTTAATATGAAACTCAATTTTTCCATTATTTTCAATCCAATAGGCCTCTTCTATTTTACAAATAAAAGTCTTAACATCGGTCTTTACTTTAGAAAAACATTGAAAATCTTGGTGATTTAGCAACATTTTTGATGCATCATTCATTAAATTAATATCGAGTTCATGATAATAAATAGCAGAAATATCTATATTAAATGGGTCTTTAATTTTTGAAATTCTGTAAACATATTTTCTACTTATGGCATCGAATCTGGAATGACAAATAGAAAATACTTTATGAAAATTTAAAATTGCAATTTCCTTTGGTAAAAATTTATTTATTCTAGTTCTAAGTTTTTCAAGATTATCCAAAGGATTAATACAATCAAAATGAGCATATTGTTGCCTAGCATGTACCCCAGTGTCTGTTCGACTGCTTCCATTAATGGATATTTTTTCACCTAATATCGTACTTAATGCTTTCTCTAATTCTTCTTGAATACTATTTCCATTAGGTTGTATCTGCCAGCCATGATAATTAGTTCCAATATATGAAATTTCGATGATGTATCTCATTTTACAAAATTATGGAATAAATTAATCTTTAAAGCCTTTTCTTAGGACAAAAAAATGATTTAGTTTGTGAAACTAATTTAAATAAAACCTAAATAAATATGAATATAAGAGTAAAAATTCAATTGATGTTAATGATGTTTTTGATGTTTTTTACCTGGGGAGCTTGGTATGGACAAATGGGTAAATATCTTTTTACCACATTACATGCAACAGGAGATCAAATTGGAAGTGCCTACACTACTTTTTCTTTGGCTTCCATATTTGCTCCATTTTTTGTAGGAATGATAGCAGATCGCTTTTTCTCTGCACAAAAAGTAATGGGCGTCCTAAATTTATTAGGAGCAGTTATACTTTATTTTTTAATTCAAAATCAAAATGCGGATACTTTCTTTTGGTATATTTTGGCATACACTTTATCCTTTGCTCCAAATTTGGCCTTATCCAGTTCAATTGCCATGGGACAAATGAAAGATCCAGGAAAAGAATTTCCTGCTATTAGAGTTTTAGGAACCATAGCTTGGATAGTTGTTACCAATATAATTGGCTATTATAATTTTGGTGATAAAGTTACAATTTTCCAATTTGCTATGTTTACTTCCATAGCGTGGGGCTTATTCTCTTTCACTCTTCCTGATACTCCCCCAAAAGCAAAAGGAAAAAGTAGTTTTTCACAAATACTTGGAACTGATGCTTTTGTGTTATTTAAGGACCGTTCTTTTTTAATCTTCTTCATTTCCTCAGTTTTAGTATGCATACCATTAGCGTTTTATTATGCGCATGCAAACCTTTCTTTAACTGAATCAAATATGACGAATGTGGAAAACAAAATGTCGATAGGGCAGGCTTCTGAAGTATTATTTATGTTGTTAATTCCTTTTGCTTTGCAAAAATTTGGAATAAAAAAGATGTTAATCGTAGGATTAGTTGCTTGGATCACTCGTTTTATCTGCTTTGGTTATGGCGATGGAATAAGTTCAGAATGGATCCTTTATTTAGCCATTGTTCTTCATGGAGTTTGTTATGATTTCTTTTTTGTAACTGGCCAAATTTATACTGATAATAAAGCTGGAGAAAAAATTAAAAACTCTGCTCAAGGATTAATTACTTTAGCCACTTATGGAATTGGTATGGGAATTGGTTCCAAAATTTCAGGTTTAGTTTTAGATAATTATTCTAAAAGCACAATTGATGTCAATGGAATAGCCACAGTAAGCCATAATTGGAGAGAGGTATGGATGGTTCCAGCTGCCATTTCAGCTGTGGTTTTAGTATTATTTATCGTATTTTTTAAAGACAATAAAACCAAAATAGAAAATAATTAATTTAGATTACTATTAAATGGAACTTGAATTCTAAGGTTTTCAAATTTAAATTTGCAAAAAAAATAAAGTATGGAATACAGAATAGAAAAAGATACTATGGGTGAAGTTCAAGTGCCTTCTCATGTGTATTGGGGTGCTCAGACGCAAAGATCAATTGAAAACTTTCAAATTGCTCAAGATATCAATAAAATGCCGAAGGAAATTATTAGTGCATTCGCTTATTTAAAAAAAGCAGCTGCCTTGGCTAATTTGGATGCTGGAGTTATTGATGCCGAAAAAACAAAACTTATTGGGGTTGTTTGTGATGAAATTTTAGAGGGGAAATTGAATGATCAGTTTCCTTTAGTTGTATGGCAAACAGGGTCTGGAACACAGTCTAATATGAATTGTAATGAAGTTATTGCATATAGAGCACATGTTTTAAAAGGAGGAAATTTAAATGATAAACAAAAATATATTCATCCAAACGATGATGTAAATAAATCGCAATCTTCAAATGATACATTTCCTACGGCTATGCATATTGCGGCGTATAAAATATTAATGGAAACTACGATTCCTGGTGTAGAAAAGTTAAGAGATACCTTATCGGCGAAATCTAAAGAATTCATGAACGTGGTAAAAATAGGACGCACCCACTTTATGGATGCTACTCCTTTAACCTTAGGGCAGGAGTTTTCTGGTTATACTTCTCAATTAAATCACGGCTTAAAAGCTTTAAAAAACACCTTAGAACATCTCTCTGAACTGGCCTTAGGAGGCACCGCTGTAGGGACTGGAATAAATACGCCTAAAGGATACGATGTTACCGTTGCAAATCATATTGCAAATTTAACTGGCTTTCCATTTATAACTGCCGAGAACAAATTTGAGGCACTGGCAGCACATGATGCTATTGTTGAATCACACGGAGCATTGAAAACTATTGCAGTGAGTTTGATGAAGATAGCAAACGATATACGAATGTTATCTTCAGGTCCACGTTCTGGAATTGGTGAATTGTTTATCCCTGATAATGAACCTGGTTCATCAATTATGCCTGGAAAAGTTAATCCTACACAATGTGAAGCAATGACAATGGCTGCAGCTCAAGTAATGGGAAATGATGTAGCTATTGGAATAGGAGGTTCAAATGGTCATTTTGAATTAAATGTGTTTAAACCAATGATGATTTACAATTTTTTGCATTCAGCAAGATTGATCGGAGATGTTTGTGTTTCTTTTAATGATAAATGTGCCGTTGGGATTGCACCATTATACGAAAATATTAAGAAAAACGTCAATAATTCCCTAATGCTTGTTACCGCATTAAACACAAAGATAGGCTATTACAAAGCTGCGGAGATTGCTCAAACTGCACATAAAAATGGAAGTACTTTAAAAGAAACTGCCATAAGTTTAGGATACTTAACGGCAGAGGAGTTTGATCTATGGTAAAACCAGAAGAGATGGTGGGAAAAATCAGATAAAATTTATAGATTATAAATAAATAATTTTTAAATTTGTGAAAAGTTAAAAAAAAATGAAAAAGATACTTTTTGTTTTTATTTTAGGTCTTGCAAGCCTCTCATTATCAAGTTTTGGATTGATAGAAAAGCATACAGTTTCTATTTCAAAAAATAAAGATGCTGATTACCTTTTTATTAAATCTAAATCCGACATTAAAAAGCTTCAAAGAACCTATGAATTATCTAAAAATATAGAAGTACTAGAAGAAAAAATACAACCAAGTTTTATAAGAAATTGTATTTCTGTGATTTTTTCCTCCATTTCTACTTTTGTAAAATATCTTTTTACCATTTAAAGAGTTTTTAAATTACATAAAATAAAAAATAAAACGTTGTTCTTTAAAAAGCAGCGTTTTTTTTATGAGAATTATTGCATTATTTTTTCTTTTAGTTTCATGTGGAAAAGACCATGAATTGATCCCAAACTTTAATAAAAACTCAGCATTTATTATTAATGGAGGAGATAACAGTATTTCTGTACTAGATTTAAAGAATTTTACACTTTCTGAACCTATATTCATAGATAATCAAGGAAGTAGCTTCTCCCATCATATTTACATTTCTAAAGACAAAACAATATTATCCATTGCAAATTCTGGCTATGATTTTTCTAATGGGCACACAGGAATACATTCGAATAGCGGAAAAGGTAAAGCTTTAATTTTAAATAGCAGTGATGCTAAAATTATTAAAGAAATTGAAATTCCTTTTGCAAGCAATAATGTAATAATTACTGCCGATAACAAAGAAATTTGGACAGCTACTTACTCTCATTCTGGCAAAGTACTAGTATATGATTTAAAAAGTGGTGTTTTGACAAATGAAATACCTATAGGTGCAGATCCCAGTGAAATAATTTTTGCAAAAGAAGGATCTTTGGCTCTTGTGGCAGCCAGCGAAAGCTCATTTTTGACGGTTATTGACAAATCAGAAAAAAAAATATTAAAAGAAATTAAAATTGATCCACTCCCATCTAATGTTTGGCCGGGTTTTGATGAAAATTCGGTGTTTGTAGAAAATTCCAATAAAAAATCATTGAATATTGTAGATCTAAATAAATTATTAGTTGTTGATTTTATAGATTTCCCTTTTATTCCAGGCCATATTGTTTTCAATAAACCCAAAAATGAGATTTGGGTATGCGCAAAAAACCTAAATCAAATTTCTATTTATACTAAAAATAAAGAAGCGTGGGAAATAAAAAATACCATCAGTACAGAAGAAGACCCACATCATATTTCATTTTTTAATAATTTTCAAACTGCAATAGTAGCTAACCAAAAAGCAAACTCAATCGAGATAATTGACTGCACTAGTTTTAAAATAACAAAGAAATTTTTTACAGGTAAAAAACCAAATGGAATTGCTATATGGGAATAAGTAGTGTATTAAAAATATTTTTAAATGAATAGAGAAAAATTGATTCGAAGTATATCCAACTATAAAATATTTTCAGAAGAAGATGAAGTAATTAAAAATCGATTTTTAAATTTTATCGCTACTCACAAAAACTGTTTTGAAAGAAGTTTAGAAATTGGACATATTACTGCTTCAGCCTTTATTATCGACAAGAAAAATGAAAAAATATTATTACTTCATCACAAAAAATTAGATAAGTGGCTACAACCAGGAGGACATTGCGACGGGGAAAAGAATGTTTTGAAAGTTGCAATAAAAGAGGTTTTTGAGGAAACTGGTATAAATATAGCGTATGAAGAATCCGATATATTCGATTTAGATATTCATACGATTCCACTTCATAAAAATATTTCCAAACACGAGCATTTTGATATTCGGTTCCTTTTTGATTTGGATTCAACATTACAAACAGTAATTAATGAAGAGAGTAATCAATTGGCATGGGTTTCGGTAAAAGACCTTGAAAATTACACCAATGAGGATTCAATTCTTAGAATGAGAAGAAAGTCGTTTTTAATTTAAAATATTAAATATTAGATCTTTATACAAATCAGATTCATTCAAGGACCCAGAATCTATCCCTTTTGAACGTTGATCAGTAAGCCTTAGTATATGAATTATTCTCATTAAATGGCTAATGGAATATACTTGAGCGGCTCTTTTATAATCTTTTAAAAAAAAAGGATTAACGCTTAAAATCCGTGCTAAATCTGCGTCATTACTGTTTTTTTTACTGTGTAAAAGCAATATTTTAGAAAAAAAATTATACAATGTTATTATAATTGGTTGAATTGGGTGATCTTTTGTATTATCTCCAAAATATTTTATAATCAAATAGCATTTATTGGCATTTTTCTCTTGAATAGCTTTTTGTAGTTCAAACACATTAAAATCCTTTGAAATGCCTACAAAACGTTCCACTACACCCGCATCTATAGCTTCTTCGGTTTTAAGATTTACTTTTATTTTATCTATTTCATTGTGAATAGCCTGTAAATTATTTCCTATATGCTCTGTTAATAATTGAACAGCCTTTGGGCTAATCTTTAAATTAAGTTGGGCACAGTGGCTCATTATAAATTCAGGAACTTCATTATCGTACATTTTCTTGAAATTCATAATTAATCCATGAGAAGAAAATGCCTTCACCCAAGTTTTGCGCTCATCTTGTAATTTACCAAAACTTAAAACCAAAATTGTAGAAGTTAAAGGATTTTTGACATAAGACTCAATTAGAGTAAGGCTTTCTTTATTAGTTAAATCCGAAATCAAATGTGCTTCTTTCACGACTACAAGCTGCCTATCGGCCATCATTGGAAACTTTCTTGCATAATTTAAAATGTCTCCTAAAGTAATGTCTTTACCATAAAGTATATATTCGTTAAAACCTTTTTCAAAATCAGGAATAGCAATATCAATGATTTTTTGCACAAACTGATCTATAAAAAAATTCTCAGAGCCGTGCACTAAATAAACTGGCTTAAGTTGCTTTAAATTTATTTCATTAATATTTTGTTGATACTTATTTGCCATCTATTATATTTTTAGTTAAAAAATCGTCGCAAGTGAGCTTTAAGTCTTTAAAAAACATTAAAAATTGTTCTTGTAAATAATCATAATTAGCTTGAAACTCTACTATTGATAATCTTAAATCTAGGTTCTCCTTATTTATTTTTTTATTTAATCCTTCAAAGGCTCTTTCCAATCCCCAAATTTCTGAATAATTTTTCAACCAATCATGTTCTATCATGGATTGAACAATTATTTTCATTGCTTCAGGTTGAATTTCTATATTGGTTACTAAAGCTGTGTACATTCTTTGTCTAAAATGCAAGAATTTTTCACTAGTAAAAATATGCCAATTTTTAAGAAGAAAGTGATCAAATAAAACATCCACAATGATCGGGGCAAATTTTCCAAATCTTGGATAAAAAATTGTTTTACAATTTTTTACATTCATATGCGAATCTGTTAAGGTATCAATAATTCTATGCAGCTTAATTCCTAATTTTAGACTGGCTGAAAGATGCTGATTTCTAACATTTTCTATATTTCCTTTAATATAGTCTTCTAACATATTGCCCACAATTATTTCGGAATTATCTCCTGAAAGAAACAAATGGGCTAAATAATTCAATTTTTAATATATTTAATTGCTTCCACTCCAAATTTTCTTAAAAACTCCACTCCTTCATCGGTGGGTATTCCTTTAAATTCTGCATAAGAATTTAAAAATAATACTTTTTTTATTTTCATAGTATAAATGACTCTTGCACAAGAAATACAAGGGGAAAGCGTAACATAAAGGGTTGACCCCTGGACTTTTGCTCCAATTTTGGCGGCATATAAAATTGCATTTTGCTCAGCATGCAAAGCTAAAGAGCAACTGCCTTTAGAATCTCTAGGGCATCCGTCTTGCTCAAAATCCTCATCACAATTGTGTGTTCCTGATGGAGGACCATTATAACCAATTGAAATGATTCTTGTTTCGTTTACTAATACTGCTCCTACCTGGGCTTTTATACAATGTGACCTTTGTGCTAAGTTAATGGCCAAATCCATAAAGATATCGTCAAATTCTGGCTTAACTTTTATATTTTTTCCCATTCAAATTCGTTTGTAGTTTGCAATATGAGTTTTTTATTATTGTCAAAAAATGTTTCTCAAATATACGGATTTATGAATTTTTATAAAATTATTCCTCAAAAGTTATTTTTTATTTTTTATTTACTACTTATTTCCAAAGAAAGCTTGGCTAAAAATGATAGTTTAGTAAATCCCCAAATCAGATCTAGCCCTACTATGATTGCTAATTTAATAACAATAGAAAATAAATATGTTAAACTAACTTATGGTCAACCTTTTAGAAAAAATAGGTTAGTTTTTGGAGGAATTGTTCCTTTTGACCAAATATGGCGAACTGGAGCAAACGAAGCAACTGAAATTACAATTAATACTGATTTTATATTGGAGAATAGGAGGTTTAATGCCGGAACATATACTCTTTTCACGGTACCTTCTGAAAGAACCTGGAAAATAATTATAAATCAGAAATTGGGACAATGGGGGGCATTTGATTATAACAAAAAAGATGATTTATTAGAATTTGAAGTTATACCTTTAAAAACTTCAGAACTTTACGAAGCACTTTTTATATCGCTTTCTGAAAATAAAAAGGATGAAATTAACCTCAAATTGTCATGGGAAAACACAAATATTAGTTTCAATTTTACCCTAGTAAAACCTTTAGCAATAGAAAATAGCCTAAAAAGGAAAAAAAGATGGTTTAAGGGAAAATAAGTTTTTTTGTTACTGCTTCTTGTTCATTAAATACTTTCAGAACAAAAATTCCTTTGCCAACATCTATTTGAGCAAAACGTAATAACCTACTTGGAGAATCTTGAAAAGTACTGGAGCTTATTGGTCTTCCCAAAACATCATATAAAATAAATCCATAATTCGTAAATCCTTTTACTAAAACCTGAACTTCATGGAAATCTTTATTCGTAGGATTTTCAAGAACTTTAACTGCCAAAGTTTCGGAATTTGGTAAATTAAACTTAGAATTTGTAATAATTCTCTTTCTTCTTTTACTTATTTCTAATATTGCTCTTATTCGAGTTTTTTGATCGTTCGTAAATATATTCATACAGGAATCAGGAGAATAATCCATGTAATTTTCTATCATATTTTGAGTTCTTAGTCCTTTACATTTAGAAAAAGTAATTTGACAAAATGAGCTTGAGTTACCTTTTTCTGTCCAAGGCGTGTCCGCACAATAATCATCCCCACAAAAATCATCTCCCCATGTATGAATTAATCCAAACCAATGCCCAATTTCATGAGATAAAGTCCTTCCATAACTATAAATACCCGTTTTAGAAGTACCTATTTTTTTACCAAATGAGCGATGATCAATAATTACGCCGTCAATTTTTTCATCTACATCTTCTGTATCCAATCCATCAAATTCTCCTCCTGGAAACTCTCCATATCCTAAATATCCTCCAGCTAAAGTGGTAACCCAAATATTTAAATACTTGCTTGAATCCCAATAAGAAAGACCCGATAATAAATAATTATCATCGAAAACATCATAATTTGGCTTAGAATTAAAAATTCGATTAATACCAGAAGAAGGATTCCCATTTGGATCTTTTTCAGCTAAATAAAACTCAATATTCAAATCTGAACCAACTGAAGAATTATTAAATCCTAATGTTCCTTGTTTTCTTCGATAATCTTCATTTAGGACTTTAATTTGCGAAAAAATTTGTTCATCCGAAATGTTAGGATTATCCTCTCCGCCTTTTTGATTATTGGCTTTATTGTGGATAACATGGACTACTATGGGTATTTTAATTAATTCATCTGTATAATTATCCGCTAATTGCGTTTTCTGAAAATGTTCTTGAATTTTTAAATTTAAACGAGTGTGTCTTAATTTTAATGAATTAGAAGCAACATTTGAAATAGCACAACGAATTTGACCTAAGCTCAAAAATGGAATAAAAAAGAATAAAAAAAACTTAAAATTCGGCTTTTTCATAGGCTTCTAATATTTCAATCACCAAAGGATGTCTAACCACATCTCTTCCATCTAACTCAATAAACTTTATTCCTTTTATCTTATTCAATTTAATAATTGCATCTTCCAAACCAGACTTCTGATTTTTAGGTAAATCCACTTGGGAACGATCACCCGTGATAATTATTTTTGAACTAGGTCCCATTCTAGTCAAAAACATTTTAATTTGCATTGGTGTTGTATTTTGTGCTTCGTCTAAAAGAATAAAAGCATTGTCAAGCGTTCTACCTCTCATATAGGCAAGAGGAGCAATTTCAATGGTATTTTTTTCTAAAAATGATTTTAGTTTCTCAGGAGCAATCATATCCTCTAAAGCATCATAAATAGGTCTTAAATAGGGATCTATTTTTTCTTTTAAATCTCCGGGCAGAAAACCTAAATTTTCACCTGCTTCTACCGCAGGTCGGGTGATAATTATCTTTTTTATAGTTTTATCTTTCAATGCTCTCACAGCTAAAGCAACGGCTGTATAAGTTTTACCAGTTCCGGCGGGCCCTATTGCAAATACAATATCATGGGTATCATTTGCCTCTACTAATCTTTTTTGGTTTATGGTTCTGGCTTTAACTATAAGACCTCTATTTCCATGAACAATAATATCTTTGTCATAGAGAATATCTTCAATTTTTTCTGTATTCCCTTTTAAATAGGTTTTTACATTATCTAGAGATAGGTTACCGAACTTATCAAAATGAAGCATTAAATTGTCAAACAATAAACTAATTTCGTTTATTTCTTTATCGGGTCCTTTTAAAAGGATTTCATCTCCTCTTGAGATAATTTTGCTTTGAGGGTAGGCTTTCGCCACTTCTTTGATATTTCCATTTTGAATTCCTAGAAATTCACCTAAGGATAAAAGGTCTAGTTTGAGTGTTTTTTCTGTCAAATTAATAGTTTAATTAAAATTTTATCAAATTTGAAAAAATTATTAACAATAATGGTAAATTTTCCACAAAATTTTTGTTAAATTTATTTAATCATTTGATTTCTAAAGCTTTCTAAAAAAGCATGTTTTTTTCTGTTTTTATGTATTAGAAAAATTGTAGTAATATTGTTAGCAGAAAACCAATATGAATTAAAATCGGCTTTGAGTGAAACTATAAATATCGGAATCTCTAAGGAGAATTTAGCCTTGCAAAGAGGCAAAATAGCACCACAGACCCCTGAAATGGAAGAGGCGGTTTTGGGTGCTATTTTAATTGATAAAGATGCATTTAATTCAATAAGTGAAATATTAGTTTCATCAAGTTTTTATTTAGAAGCCCATCAAATTATTTTTGATTCCATCGTTCAAATAAGTAGTGATTCTGAAACCATTGATTCTTTAAATGTAATTAGAAGTTTAAGAAAATCAGGATTAATTCAAAGAGCTGGTGGAGCAAAATATGTGGCTTCCTTAGGTAGTAAAGTTAATTCTTCAACTAATATCGAATATCATGCAATGGCAATAGCCCAAGCTGCCATTAAAAGAGATATGATAAGAGTAGCAAATGAAATTTTAGAAGATAGTTTTTCAGAATCTAGAGATGTATTTGAGCTTTTAAATAAAACCGAACAATCTTTTTTTACTATTTCAGAAAAAAATATTAGAAAAAATTATTTGGATGCAAATACAATAATGCGTCTTACTATCGATGAATTAGAGAATAAAAAAGAAAACAATAAGCACGGACTAACGGGAATTCCTAGTGGATTTGCTGATTTAGATATGCTTACTGGAGGATGGCAAAAAACTGAACTTTCTATTATAGCTGCCCGACCAGGTATGGGAAAAACAGCATTTGTAGTTTCTTCCATGCGGAATGCGGCGGTTGATCATGGAATTCCTATTGCTATTTTTTCTTTAGAAATGTCTGCCACACAGCTTATGCTAAGAATGATATCTGCGGAAGCAGAAATTGACAGTGAAAAATTGCGAAAAGGCATAATGCATGGCCATGAATGGGAGCAATTACATCATAAAATTGACAAGCTTTCCAAATCCAAGATATTTATTGATGATACTCCTGCCCTATCTATTCTTGAATTAAGAGCAAAATGCAGAAGATTAAAAGCACAGCATAATATTCAAATGGTAATTATTGACTATTTGCAATTAATGACTGGCGACGATGGTTCGGGAATAGCTGGAAGTAGAGAACAAGAAATTGCATCTATTTCTAGATCCTTAAAAAACTTAGCCAAGGAACTTGAAGTTCCTGTTATTGCACTTTCTCAATTGAGTAGAGCAGTAGAAACTAGAGGAGGGGATAAAAGGCCACAATTATCCGATTTACGAGAATCTGGATCTATCGAACAGGATGCAGATATGGTTATGTTTTTATATCGTCCTGAATACTATAAAATTACTGAAGATGAACAAGGCAATTCAACGGAAGGAATTGGAGAGCTAATTATTGCTAAAAATCGTTCAGGAACTACCGATAATATTCGATTACAGTTTATTGGTAAGTTTACTAAGTTTGCAGACCTTGGAAGCTATACTGGGAATAGTGAAAATTCGAAAAATATAACTAATCTTTCTTTTAGCGAACACTCTGGAATTGCTCAATTTGAAAACCCAAATACTGATTTAGGCTTTCAAACTTTTAAAAGTAAAATAAACAAGGAAGAAAACAAAGAAACTAAACCGAAAGATGAGAATGAAGAATATCCATTTTAAACTCTAAAGTTCTTTAAAATCCATCCCCCTCCTACTACATCATTGCCTTCATAAAAAACTGCAGCTTGGCCTGGAGCGATAGCAGAAACAGATTTTTCGAAAATTACTTCTAATTTATCTTTTTCTAATTGTTTAATAAATGCAGTTTCTCCTGGATCTTTATATCTTACTTTAGTAGTTGTTTGCAATCCATTTTCTGGTATAGTTTCATACTTTTGGATATTAAGTTTACCTACCCACATTCCATTTTTCAATAAGTATTCTTCTGTGCCTAAAATAACCTCATTTGTATCTTTCTTTATATCAGTTACAAATACAGGATATCCCAATGCTATACCCAAACCTTTTCTCTGTCCAATCGTATAAAATGGATAACCTTCATGTTTTCCAACGATACTACCGTTTTCAAGAACAAAATTACCGCCTTTTACTCTTTCTTCTAAACCCTCAACCCTCCTTTTTAAAAAACCTCTGTAATCATTATCAGGCACAAAACAAATTTCATAAGATTCAGATTTATTTACTAAATCATAAAATCCTCTTTCCACTGCCATAGCCCTAATCTGAGATTTTGTTAGTCCTCCTAATGGCAAAATTGTTCTGGATAAGCTTTCTTGAGAAACACCCCAAAGTACATAACTTTGATCTTTTGCAGCATCTATTCCTTTCGAAATGATAAAGCGATCATTTTCTTTTCTTATTTTAGCATAATGACCAGTAGCAATAAAATCACAATCTAAATTATCAGCTCTTCGAAGTAATGCATCCCATTTAATATGGGTATTGCATAAAACGCAAGGGTTAGGAGTACGTCCTTCTAAATATTCGCCAGTAAAATGATCAATAACATAATCTCCAAATTCCGTTCTTATATCTAAAATATAATGAGGAAAACCTAAATCAACTGCAATGTTTCTGGCGTCGTTTATAGAATCTAAACTACAACAACCCGTTTCTTTCTTTGAGCCACCCGAAGAAGCATAATCCCAGGTTTTCATTGTCATTCCTATTACTTCATAACCTTGCTCATGTAATAGTACGGCTGCAAGAGAACTGTCTATTCCGCCACTCATGGCTACTAAAACTCTACCTTTTTTTTCCATTTTGGTTACTGCAAGGGTTCAAAGCCCTCCGTTAATTAATAAAAATATCAAACAAAATTAGTAAACATTAGTCGAGTATTTTTGAATGTTGGTTATTTTTACAAAAAAAATCGAATTATGGATAAGAAAGAAATCCTAGTAAAGAATATATCTAACCTATCTGAGGCTAGATATTGTGCCGGAATGCTAGTTGATTTTATTTCCTTTGAACTTGACAAAAATGAGGTCAATTTTATTGATTTAAAAAAATATTCTGAAATAAAAGGATGGATCAATGGAATAAAACTTTTAGGGAATAGTGCTTCTTTAACTCCAAATGAGATTAAAGAACTAATAAAGGAAAGAGATTTAGATGGATTTATATTTGATTATTCTCAAATTGATTTAATTGAATTATTAGATTGCAAAATAAAAATTGCACAAATTCCTATAAATCAATTATTTACAATTGATGAAAATATTAAAAGTAAGATAGACTATATAATAATTTATGGAGAAAAAAAGGATATAGATGAAGATTTACTAAGGGAAATTCAATTAACAATTCCTGTTTTTCTTGGATTTAATTTTGAAAACGTAACCTTCAATTCTGAGAATTTAAGTGGTTTTGCTTTTAATGGAACAATTGAATTGAAACCTGGATTTAGTTGTTATAACATGCTTATGGATGCATTAGAGTATTTAGATCAAGATTAATTTAACCGGATTTCTTTATCTTAAAATTAATTTAAATAAAAAAAAAACTTTTTATCCCGTTTAAATACCACTTATGTAGTTTGTATAACATAGTACTTTATTGCATTTTACATTTGTAAAAAAATTAAAATAAAAGTATGGAAATGTACAGAATAAAAAATGAGAAAAGTGTTTTAGGTGGTGTATGCCAAGGCTTAGCAATTCATTTGAATACAGACATCACTTTAATAAGAGTAGCATTTGTGGTATTGTTTTTTACACCATTTCCAATAATTATTTGCTATTTGATATTATGGGCCGTATTACCTAAATATTCAGGTGTTCTTTCTTCAGACATTCAGACATTAAATAGCGATTCAAGTAATAATTTTAAACAAATAAATAATATGAGTAATCAATCAAAAAACGGAAATATGATAGGAGGACTAATCCTTATTGTATTAGGAGCAATTTTTTCTTTCAAAACTTTCTTTGACATTAATCTTTTTTCTTACTTAAAAAATCTTTGGCCATTAATTTTAATAGGTTTGGGAATTTGGATTATTGTGAAGGAAAAAGATGTACCGAATAATGGAGGTGATACTAATGCCACTGATGGTGGAACTAATTATTAATTATTTATGAAAAATAAAAATAACATCTTCTGGGGAGCCATTTTGGTTGCTTTTGGATTTTACTTTCTCGGAATAACGAACGATTGGTTTCAATTTGAAATTTCAATGCGTGAAATTGCAAAATTTTGGCCTTTATTGATAATATTAGGGGGAATTGCAGTATTGTTTAATGAAAGAAAAACAATTTACAACCCTACTACTGCATTACTAGTAGCTTTTGCAATTCCATTAGGCATTTATCATGCGTCAAATAGTGCTGTGGATAATTTTAAAGATGAAATAAATGATGAATTTAATTTTGATTGGCATGACAGCGACGATGATAATAATTCAGATAGTACTGAAAACTTCAATTCCTCTACTCAAAATTTTAGCATAGAATTAGACAAAGAAATTGAAGAGGCCACATTAGAGATTGGTGGAGGAGCTGCAGAATTCCATTTAGAAGAAACAAGTGGAAACAATTTGTTTCAAGCAGAGACTAAATTATTTGGAGGTAAATACAGTCTTACTGAAGAGAAGAAGGGTAAACTTCATGATATTGAATTTACTATGAACAATAAAAACAACTCACGAAGCTTTAAATTTGGGAAAGGGGAAAGCAATGATGTTTATTTAAAACTTAACAAAAAACCTATCTGGGATATTGATTTAAACATTGGGGCTGGAGATTTGAAGTTTGATTTAAGCCAATACAAAGTTAAAAGTATCGATGTAAAAACTGGGGCCGCTAACCTAAATCTAAAAATGGGAAGTTTAGTACCCAATTCCTTAATAAATGTTGAAAGTGGGGTAGCAAAAGTGAAAATTTCAGTACCAAAAGAATCAGCTTGTGAAATAGAAATGGATGGAGCTTTAAATGCAAAAGATTTTGAGGGATTTTCAAAGTCGAGTACTGGAACTTGGAGAAGCTCTAATTATGATATTTCTAAAAATAAAGTGAGTATAAAAATTAAGAGCGGACTTTCGGCTGTAAGTGTTGAAAGATATTAATTTTAGAATCAGAATATATTTAAAATCTACTTTTCCCAAAGTAGATTTTTTTTAGTCTTTATACTTTAAAGCCTCCACTGGGCTGATATTCCTTATTAAAAAAGACGGAATTAACAATACTAATAAAACAATAATAAATACTCCTATATTTATTGCCAAAACAATAGGCAAATTCCAAGCAATTGGGACAAAATTCATGTAATAATTTACTGGATCTAAGTGAATGATTTTAAATTTATCTTGAATAAAACATAAACCTAGGCCTAAAAAATTTCCTAAAAGAAGTCCTTTAAAAATTATTTTTGCTCCGTTAATCAAAAAAACTGACCTAATCTGGCCATTTAAACTTCCAATTGCCTTTAAAAGGCCAATCATTGGGGTCCTTTCCATTATCATTATTAATAAAACGGAAATCATATTAAAAGAAGCAACTATAACTATCAATATAATTACAATTAATATATTTCTATCAAGTAATTTGAACCAGTCAAAAAATTGTGGCAATATTTCTGTTACTTTCAATACTTGATATTCCTGTGGAAAAATAGTGAGCATTTCATTTTTAGCTACATCTAATTTGTCAATATCTTTTAAAAATATTTCAAAGTGTCCAAACTCTCCATTTTCCCAGTTATTTATTTTTTGAATCAGTGCCAAATCACCTAAAACATAGATTTGGTCCATTTCCTCTACATTTGATTCATAAATGCCTACAATCTTTAACTTTCTTGCTCTTGGAGGATCCTGAATAAAATAAATTAATAAGTCATCATTTAATTTTACATTAATTTCTTGAGCTAATTTTTTAGAGATAATTAGCTCATTTGATATCTCTGAAGAATTGTAATTTATCTTTCTTCCCTTAATAATATTTGGAGAAAAGGCATTCCAATCAAAATCTTTGTCGATACCTTTAAAAACTACTCCGGAAATTTCCTCTTCTGATTTTAGAATAACTGATTTAAAAGCTACTTTATTAATTGACTCAATATTAGCATTTTTTTTTGCTAATTGAATTAATTGTAAATTATTCGGCATACTTGCTTCCTCAAACGAACGATTAACCGTAAATTTGCTAACTTGTAAATGAGAAGTTAGGCTAAAAAGCTTATTTTTTATAGTATTTTTAAAACCAAATAAGACAAAAAAAGAAATAATTAAAACTGAAACAGCTATGGAAATACTTAATACACCCACATTTATTATTAAAGAAGAAAAAGTTTGACTTTTTGTATTTTGTATTTTTTTAGCCAAAAACCAACCAATATTCATAGTATGAAACGATTACTTTTTATTCAATTATTTTTATTTCTGTTTCTAATTTCAAAAGTTAGTCAAGGCTTTGACGAAACTTTAAATGCAAAGGTAGTAGTTGGAGCGGAAAACCTATCGGAATATTTACACTTGTTAAAAAATCAAAAAGTTGGCTTGGTGGTCAATCATACTTCAAAACTTGGAAAGGAACATTTAGTTGATGTTTTATTGAAAAACAAAATTAAGATACAAACAATTTTTGCTCCAGAGCATGGCTTTAGAGGAGAGGCAAGTGCTGGAGAAACCATAAATAATGCAATTGACCAAAAAACGGGAATTTCTATAATTTCACTTTACGGTAAAAATAAAAAACCCAGTAAGGAACAATTAGCTGATCTAGATATAATTGTTTTTGACATACAAGACGTAGGAGTTAGATTTTATACTTACATAAGTACATTAAATTATGTTATGCAAGCTTGTGCAGAAAATAACAAGTCCCTGTTGGTTTTAGATAGGCCTAATCCGAATGGACATTATGTAGCAGGACCGGTTTTAGACCTAAAATTTCAATCTTTTGTAGGAATAAATCCAATTCCTGTTGTTTACGGGCTTACTATTGGAGAATTGGCGTTAATGAACAATGGCGAAGAATGGTTAGGAAAAAATTTAAAATGTGATTTAAAAATAATAAAGTGTAGAAATTATTCGCATAAAACAAAATACATTTTGCCAGAAAAGCCTTCGCCAAATTTACCTAATAATACCTCTATTTGGTTATACCCTAGCATTTGTCTATTTGAACCTAGTCAAATTAGTGTTGGAAGAGGTACAGATTTGCAGTTTCAAATTATTGGAGGACCTGATAATAGTTTAGGCGATTTTGTTTTTACCCCAAAAGACAAGCCAGGAGCAATAAATCCAGTTAACGAAGGCAAAGCATGTTTTGGCTTAAATCTTTCAAAAATAGATGCATATAATACACCCTTCACTTTAAAGTATATTATTGATTTTTACAAAAAATTTAAAGACAAAAATTCATTTTTTACGAATAAAAATTTTTTCAATCTTTTAATAGGAAATGATTGGGTAATAAAAGATTTGGAAGATGGAAAAAATGAAATCGAAATTGCCAAAAAATGGCAAAGTGATTTGGATATATATAAGAAAAAAAGATTGAACTATTTATTATACGAAGAATGACAGATGAAATATTAATTATTGATTTTGGGTCTCAATTTACCCAATTGATAGCTAGAAGAGTGCGAGAATTGAATGTTTATTGTGAAATCCATCCTTATCACTCTATTCCAAAAATAACAGAAAATATTAGAGGAATCATTTTATCAGGTAGCCCAAGTTCTGTAAGAGAGGAAGATTCCCCAAGAATTGACATGAGCAGTTTTAGAAATAAAGTGCCGATTTTAGGCGTTTGCTATGGAGCCCAATTGTTAGCTATTACAAATGGAGGAAATGTGGAAGCTTCAAAAACTCGAGAATATGGGCGAGCAATAATTGAAAGTTTTGATAAAAACAATGATTTATTGATTGGATTAGAATCAGAGTCAGAGGTATGGATGTCTCATGGAGATAGTATTACAAAAATGCCGGAAAACGCAGAGTTGATAATCTCTACTTCATCAGTAAAAGTTGCTGGTTTTTCGTTTAAAAATGAAAAAACTTTTGGAATTCAATTTCACCCTGAAGTAACTCATACTCAATTTGGAAAAACCTTATTAAAAAATTTCCTTGTTAATATTTGTGGATGTAAACAGACCTACACTCCTGCTTCCTTTGTTGAAACAACAGTTGCTGAATTAAAAAATGAATTAGGAAACGACAAAGTTGTTCTTGGTTTATCGGGAGGAGTTGATTCTTCTGTGGCCGCAATGTTGATTCACCAAGCTATTGGAAAAAACCTCTATTGTATTTTTGTTGATAATGGCTTGCTTCGAAAAAATGAATTTGAACAAGTTTTAGAATCCTATAAAGGATTGGGATTAAATGTAATTGGCGTAAATGCGAAAAACAGATTCTATGAATCTTTAAATGGTTTGTCAGA
This sequence comes from Cytophagaceae bacterium, assembly GCA_031414675.1. Classification (GTDB taxonomy): domain Bacteria; phylum Bacteroidota; class Bacteroidia; order Cytophagales; family Spirosomataceae; genus Leadbetterella. The sequence goes on along the minus strand of JANNWE010000071.1, from coordinate 7,217 downwards.
TCCTGAACTTAAACGAAAAGCCATAGGAAAGACTTTCATTGAAGTATTTGATGATGAGGCTCATAAAATTAAAGAAGTTAAATGGTTGGCCCAAGGAACTATTTATCCTGATATTATCGAATCAGTATCGGTAAAAGGACCATCTGCCACTATAAAATCTCATCATAACGTTGGAGGTTTACCAGATTATATGAAATTAAAAATAGTGGAGCCTTTAAAAACTCTTTTTAAAGATGGAGTAAGGGAAGTTGGAAAAACACTTAATATGCCTAATTATATTTTAGGAAGACACCCATTTCCAGGCCCAGGTTTAGGCATAAGAATTCTCGGAGATGTAACTGAGAAAAAAGTTGCAATTCTTCAAGAAGTAGATGCTATTTTTATTGAAGGTTTAAAAAGTTGGAATCTTTACGAAACTATTTGGCAAGCCGGAGCGATGTTATTGCCAGTACAAAGTGTTGGAGTAATGGGAGATGAAAGAACATACGAAAATGTGGTTGCACTTCGAGCAGTAACCAGCGTGGACGGAATGACTGCAGATTGGGCACATTTACCCTATGACTTTTTAAGTACTATTTCTAATGAGATAATTAATAAAGTAAAAGGAGTAAATAGAGTAGTTTATGATATAAGCTCAAAGCCACCAGCAACTATTGAATGGGAATAGAATTTACTTAAAACAAGAAAATAATTCTGCATTATAAAGAATAAGTTTGATTTTTCTCTATTAATTTAGTTTTGGTTGATAGACCTTTCTAAGGTTATTGACCTATTAAAAGGAATCCCTTCGCTTTCCTTATTAGAAATCCTTTGCTTATGATTTTTCAATCTTCTTATTTCTAAAAAATAAGAAATCAATAAATAGAAACCAAACAATGCAATTAAAGAAAAACTAAGTTGAGTATTGGTAAAGTACTTTCTTAGAAAATAGGTAAGAGATGTTAAAAACAAGGTAGAAAAATATAGAATAAATGAAGCCACTATATGTGAAAAACCATTATCTACTAATAAATGATGTAAATGAAGTCTATCAGCATTAAAAGGAGACTTCCCTTTAATGATTCTAAGTCCAAAAACCCTTATAGTATCAAAAATAGGAACACACAATAATACTATTGCTATTACAGGAGCATTTTGATAAACAGAATTAGGATTTGTATTAAAAACATTAGACTGAACAAATTCAATTGCCAATACAGAAATTAAATACCCAACAATCAATGAGCCAGTATCGCCCATAAAAATCTTGTTGGTAGTAGAGAAATTATACCGTAAAAAACCCAATAAAGAAGCTGACAACGAAAGACCCAAACAAGCCAAAGACCAATGTTGATTCAAAGCAAACCATAATCCAAAGCCTGCACTTGCTATCATGCCAATTCCACCGGACAAACCATCAATACCATCTATAAGATTAAAAGAATTAATAAGTGCAACAAAAAGAAAAATTGTAAAAAAAGTACTAACTAAGTAAGGTAATTCATAAACTCCAAAAATTCCAAAAAAACTAGTAATTCTTAAATCACTTCCTACAACCACTAAAATTGCAACTAATACTTGAGAAGCAAGCTTCTTTAAAGCATCTAAAGCAAACAAATCGTCCTTAATGCCTAGAAAAAACAAAACCACTAATCCTAGGAATACTTTATGTAACAAAAAACCTTCATCATTAAAATTCCATATCATATATCCAATCATGGTTCCAGCAAATATTGCCACGCCACCAAAAGTTGGAGTAGGAGTTTCATGGGAACTCCTTTTTATTGGGTCTACCATTAACCCTTTTAAATTACAAATATTTATTATAACAGGAATTGACCTCCAAGTTACCAACAATGAAAAAATCATTGAAATCAGTAATTGAAAATTTTTATCTATTATGAGGTTTTCGAAAATTAAATTCATATATGTTAATGAGTTGGTCAAATATAGTCTAGAAATTAAAAAAAGTAACTAAAGGTTATCCTCTTTTTAAAACAAAAATTTATTTAAAGGTAAAATTATACTTTAATTTCACGGTATTTTATCATTTTCGCTGGATTTCCTTGGTAAACGGTAAACTTAGACAATTGTTTAGTTGCCACAGATCCTACGGTTAATACAGCACAATCTCCAAGACTTGCACCAGGACAGACTATTGATTTTGCTCCCACCCAGGCTCCTTCACCAATAGTTATTGGTTTAATAATTAAGTCAAAAGTAGATTTTGTAAAATCATGATTTCCTGTCAGAAGCATCGCTCCTTGTGAAATACAAGCATTTTTCATAATCTTCACTTCAATATAATTATCTATCCAAACTTCCTCACCAATCCAAACATAATCTTCAACAACCAAAAACCAGGGGTATTTAATATTAACTCTAGGTTTGATCATAACCCCATTTCCAATTTTAGCTCCAAAAAGTCTTAAAATATAAATTTTACCTTTTACAGGTAATGGAAAATTAGAATTAATAAACATACTACTAATAATATGCCAAACTACTCTTTTTATTAATCCTCCAGGAAAATACCAAGAGTTGTCATATTTTTTTAAATCTACTTTTTCCATTTTAGGAGTGATTTAGTTTGGCAATCAATTCACTGCTTTTTAACTTTCCTTCTTCTAATCGTTCAGAAAGAAATCTCTTTGTGGCATCAAAATGTTTTTCATAAGCTTTTTTATCTCCCAATTCAAGAATATTTGTCCATTCATGCACAGCTGTATGAAAAGCTAAGTCATCTTTTAATATACTTTTGTCTCTTAAAGCCGTTTCTATAGTTTCATTTAATATATCTTGATTCAAAAACAAATATTCTGCCAAACCAACTCTTAATTTAAAAGGAGGTGTTTGGCAAACTAAATTATTGTAAGGATTTGTATTCAGTTCAGACCATGTACAAACCATACTTAAAAGACTTAAATGCGAATTTGGTTTATGATCAAATTGAGGATTTAGTGAATATTCCGACATTAACTCATCATTAAGCATTAATTTGTTGGAATGATCTTTAAATACCTTATCTCTTGATCTTAATATTTTAGAAATGAATTTTTCTCTTTTTTCGCAAATCATCATTCCAAATAATTCATTTTCGATAGTGGCGAACTTTCTAACATCATTTTTTGCAAATGGATTATTAAAAGCAAGTCCGGAATACACATGAGACTTATAGCTATAAATTCTAAGTGTTAGAAGCATTTTAATGTTATCTAAGCCATTTATTCTGCTGGTATCTTCCCAAGGGAATACTTTTCTATGCATAAAAGCTGTGCCGATACTTTCAAAACCCACATGAGTAACCACTTGAATATCTGCCATCATTTTATCATGATCTGTATAGTCTTCTAGGATTTCAATTTTTGAACCTGTAAGTTTATATAAATCTGAAACTATATCAAATGCTTCTTTTGAAGCATGATGATTAAAAATTACAATGGTTTGACCTGCGGGGTTTACAGTTGGTCCAAATAAAGCATGGGAACCAACTATGTGCGTATCAACAGGCAAATAGTTTTCAAAAGCTTTAATTTCTGGAGTTTTTACTGAAGTTTGACCAGTTACTATTGCACCAAATTTAGTTGATGGCCCTGCATATTTCACCACTTCCTCAATTTTATCCGCTTCAACGGCATACATTATAAAGTCACAAGTTCGAGAAACAGCAATTGCATCTTTTAAAATAGTAACAGAAGAATTTTCGAATTCGATAGTTAATGCAGCAATATTATGGGGCAAATCACAACCATAAACCTCCAAAGAATGGGATGCCCATATTTTAGCAAACATTTTACCCATATCTCCTAAACCTATAATCCCGATTTTCATAGCTGATCTTAAATGGAGAAAAATACAATTTTCACAAAAATAACTTAAAAATTACGTTATAAAAAAAGGGTTCTAAGAAATTTCCTAGAACCCTTTCTCAAAAAATATCTTTTTTTAATCTATTCCATATTTTTCCATATATTTTTCAGCTAATCTTTTTTGTTTGTCATCTAAAATAATTTCATTGCCTTTTATATATGCCTTTTCAACTTTTGAATGCATCATATCTAAAATATCACCTTTACTAATTACAAAAGTTGCATGCTTACCAACTTCTAAAGAGCCTACCATTTTTTCAATTCCTAATATTTTAGCATTGTTTAAGGTAATCATTTTTAATGCGTCGTCTTTTGTCAAACCATGAGCTGCAGCATTACCCGCCACAAAAGGTAAGTTTCTTGTTCTCCAATAAGAATTATTATAATACATTCCAACTAAAAGCCCTCTTTCAAAAAGTTTTGAGGGTAACTTATAGGCTTCCCAAACATCAGAATCATCTCTTTGAGGCACCCTATGTGTACTTGGAATTAATATTGGAATATTGTTTTCTTTTAATAAGGTTATTGCTATGTCAGAAGAAACTTCACCCACCAAAACTGGTTTTTTTATGGAAAATGATTTACAAAATAAGATAGCATCAATTGCTTCCTTGTTTGAGGTAATTTGAATGTAAAGACGATCATTTCCTTGTAAGACTCCATTCATTGCAGCAAACTTCAAATTCTCAAAAGTCTTCGTATTGTTACTATAATTTTTAGATTTTACGAAAAAATCAGTTAATTCATCAATGGTATTTTGATATTTTTCATTCTTCTTTTCCTCTCTTGTAAAAGTAGAAAGATCTAAAGTTCTTGTTAGTTTAGATGGCCAGTTCATCCATACTCCATCATCAGATTTTAAAACTGCATCTTCCCAATTCCAACCATCTAAGTTCATAATTGAGGACCTTCCAGGAATATTTCCACCTTCTGGAGTTGCTTGTGTAATTAAAACTCCATTACTTCTAACAGTGGGAATTACTTCAGAATCGGTATTATATGCTATCAAAGCTCTGACATTAGGATTTATTTGTCCTATTTCCTCATAATCTAATGTTGTTCTAACTGCTTCTATCTCACTTAAACCTAAAGTATTATTGGGCGAAATAATTCCTGGATATATATGTTTTCCTTTGACATCTATTATTTGAGCATTGGGATACTTTGAAGAAAGATTTGAAGCACTAATTTCTTTAATAAAACCATTTTCTATAACCAAAGTACCGTTAGAAATGGGTTGACTCGATACTGGAAATATTTGAGCATTTACAAAAACTGTTACACCAGTATTAGTTTTACCTACTTTTGGATTTTGACCTTTTGCTAATACAGAAATGATAAAAAAAGAAATAGATATATAAATTTTTAAATTTTTCATTTAATATTTTTTTTAGATTTTTAAATCAATTTTGATTTGAATTAATTGAATTCATAAAATTTGAATCAAAAGCTTCGATAGAAATGCCACCAAATTCTAGAAGTGAATCACAATGAATTTGCAAGGCTTTTCCTCTAAAACTCGGCTTAACAGTGGGAGTTCCTTTCGATTTTTCTGCCAATAATTTTTGAATAAGTCTATTTTTCTCCACATCAAGTTCCTTTAACTTTATTGCTTCTTTTTCAATATCAAAATAAATGGTACCATCTATAATAGTTTTTTCTGGTTTTGCATAAATTGATAGTGGATTAGTATTCCAAAGCACTAAATCAGCATCTTTCCCTATTTTTATAGAACCCATTCTTTCATCTAAATGAAGCATTTTTGCTGGATTTAGTGTCACTGTTTTCCATGCTTGCTCTTCTGATAAACCGCCATAAAGAATAGTTTTAGCTGCTTCTTGATTTAATCTTCTCGCCATTTCCGCATCATCTGAATTTATTGCGGTGTTAACTCCAACTTTCGTCATGATAGCTGCATTGTAAGGAATCGCTTCTTTAACTTCCATTTTATACGCCCACCAATCTGAAAAAGTAGAGGCATTTACACCCCTTGCCTTCATTTTATCGGCTACTTTGTATCCTTCTAAAATATGAGTGAGCGTATTAACTTTAAAACCCAATGAATCGGCTAGTTTCATTAGCATATTAATCTCCGACTGTACATAAGAATGGCAGGTAATGTTTCTTTTACCTTCTAAAATCTCCACTAGCGCATCCAATTCTAAATCTTTTCTAGGCATAGTCAATCCAGTTTTAACTTTCATTGCATTGTATTCTGCCCATTCTTTTTTATAATTAATAGCTCTTCCAAAAGCATCATGAAAAACTTGTTCTACTCCCATTCTTGTACTCGGGAATCTATTGGGTCTTGAAGGTGAATTACCTCTTTTTACATTCTCACCTAAAGCAAATTTTATGAATTTTGGAGAATTTTCAATGATAAGTTTATCTGGAGCCTCACCCCATTTTAATTTAATTAAAGCGGATTGGCCACCAATACAATCGGCAGATCCATGCAATAATTGAGCGGCAGTTACTCCTCCAGCTATTTGCCTATAAATATCAATATCTTCCGAGTTTACTGCATCTTCTTGCCTTACTTCTGAAGAAACAGTTTCAACTTCATTAATTGAAAACAAGGCAATATGACTGTGTTCATCAATTATCCCTGAAGTTAAATGTTTGTCTTTCCCATCTATAACTTTTGCTGAAGGAAAAGTTAAATTTGGACCAATGCTTTCAATTTTCCCATTCTTTACATATACATCGGCAATTAATTTTCCTTCTTTCTCATTTGTCCAAATCGTAGCATTTTTAATCAATATATCTTCTTTAACTAATTTTTGAGAATTACCAAAAGCCATAAACGGATAGATTACTTCTCCAATCTTAGGAATTTCCGATTTCTTTGTAGAGTCTTGTTTATTTTTTATTTCATTCCCTTTATTAATTACTGCCTTCCAAACAATTTTTTGACCTAAATTGTCTCTTCCTTCTCCTTCAATCGAAGTACCATTAATAATTCCGGTTAATCTGTATATGCCTTCAGATTTAGCCTCTTTCTTAAAATTAATAGTTAAGAAATTTTTATCTCTAACAACTGTTGTTTTGATCTTTGTTGTGTCATTTTCTATAATTTCAATGGATGGCTTCTCGTTTTCTCCAGAGATTTCAAATCTAAGTTTCATTTGAGTTCCTAAATTAAAATCATATTTCCCGTTAATATTAGCCAGAGAAATATCAGTAATTATATATTTTTTACCTTGAACCCAATTTTCAAGAATCTTATTCCTAGTTTCAAAAATCTCGTCTGAAGTAATAAAAAAATTTGCTAATAAACCATTTTTTATACTCCCAACCAAATCATCAATATTTAGTATTTTAGCGGGACTTCCCGTTAAAGCATTTAAAGCAACACTTTTGTCTAAT
>JANNWE010000070.1:0-1878 GCA_031414675.1 Cytophagaceae bacterium | reverse complement strand
CCACCAACACCCATACTAAACTCAAATTTTTGTTTAACAGGCATCCCAAATCCATTTTTAGCCGGATTCCATTGGGGCATATTGTCAATAATTTCTAACAAAAGACGGTCAGTATCTTCATTTCCCGAAGAAAGACTAATCTCAGAATCTATAATATCCCCGCTCTCGTTTACAATAAAACTCACTTTGCCCTTTTGGTTTTCTACCGGTGTGTGCTCTACCACTTTATCAATTAAACTAAACTTCAAGTACTTTTTTAGGTTTAGGTATCCTCCTACATATTCCGCTTCTATTTCTGGAACAACCGTCATCAAAACTTTGATCTTCCTTTGTTCCATTTGCTCTGTTACTGAGTTAGACGAATTATACTTTACATGTACTTCAATTTCTGATCCTAAGTCTAGTTTGCTCAAAATGTTTTTCTGGTCATCATTTAGTGTTTCGTTTTGTCCAGTAGCAGAATAGGTAATACCGTTTTCAACGGCCACAACCTCAACTGATAAATAGTTTCTTACCCAACTTGATGGATAATATGGAATAAAATCATTGAGGTAATTTGCCTTTTTTAGTGTTTCCTTTTTTACGGATTTGGCATATTTCCCCCGGATTTCATAGCTCACCTCTTGAGCAAAACCAATAAAAGAAATAAATAAGATACCAAAAAAAATCTTTTTCATATTTTTGTTCATTTGTTTTAATTATTTTTTAATGACCAAAACTAGTTTTTACCACTAAAAATAAGGTAAATGAAATGTAAAATAGTGTAAATAATATGTAATCATTTACCAAGTCATTAATTTTTCAAATAAATTGCAATTCGATATGAAATCAATAACAATTTATCTTCTTTTTCTTCTTAGCTACTTTAACGCATTCGGCCAACCCAGCGAAGGTTTGTTGTTCAGAAGTATTGGACACACCCTTCTTCTTAACTCTGGCGATTCAACCTCTCGGGTTCTGCCCATAAAAGAACTCGGCAACCATACTTATTTAATTGAATTTGAGTCTGATTTTCCACTCAATCCCGACACGCTAATTCAAGTTATTCAAAGACACCTAGCTCATCAATCTGTCAAAAATGAATATCGAGTTATCGTTTTCAATTGTAAACAAAAGGATCTGGTATATGGCTATGAAGTAACAAAAAACAATGATTTCAGCATACCTTGCACGGGCCGATTATATCCAAAAGCCTGTTATAAAATCCAAATTCAATTGCTTGAAATACCTTTCCCGTGGAAAACAACGGGTATATCGATTGTTGCGATTCTTTTGGCTTTGGGTTTTGTATTTTATAAGAATAAGAAAACTTTTTTGAATGAAAACCTTAGGTTCACAACTTTGGGCGAATTCCAGTTTTTTTCTGCTTCCAAATTTTTAATTTTTAAAAAAGAGCATATCGCATTATCTGAAAAAGAAACCAAGCTCCTTTTATTGTTTTCAGAAAAGCCCAATCAAATTATAGAGAGAGACACTTTACTAAAAGAAGTCTGGGAAAACGATGGAATTTTTGTTATTAGTCGTAATCTTGATGTGTTGGTTTCAAAACTCCGCAAAAAGCTTCAAAACGACCCAAATATTAAAATTATTAATAGCCATGGAAAGGGCTATGGGCTAGAAATTCAAAAATAAATTATGCCCCCGTTGCCATATTTCGTTTCGTGAAAAACCTTTCAAATGAAAATCTTGAAAAAACCAGCACAATGAGTTGAAAAGAGAATTTTTGTTCTCTTGCATTAATATTCTAATAAGCAATCTCCTTATTTATTTTTAATGTAAATGTGTCTCGTATTACTTACTCCAGTTACCCTTTCGTCAATCTCAAATTTCTCAAGACTTTTAATTAAAGGAAGCATTTTTGTAAAACCATAATTTCTT
>JANNWE010000069.1:0-9480 GCA_031414675.1 Cytophagaceae bacterium | reverse complement strand
GAATTTGGCGAAAAATTTGCTCCAAATAAGGAATATGGGGAGCTTTTAGGACATTCGCTTTATTTTTATTCCAAAGAAACCAGTAAACCTGTGAAATTTGTGGCACCAACTTTTGCTATTGATGTAACCAAGGAAATTCCGAAATTTAGATCTTTTAACGCTAAAGATTTTGGATGTCGACTATGGTGGATTGAGTATGGTGGGCGTTTGGATACAGTTTTTGATACCGAAATTATTAAGCATGAGCTTTGGAAGGTGGTTTATGGGGTTTGGGATTATATCAAAAATTCAGGAAATTTTCCTGAAGCCGAAAATCTTACCTTGGAATGGGTAGGCATGATTCCTGGTAAAAGAGAGAGCCGCCGTTTTGAAGGAGATTATATGATGACCCAGCAAGATATAATTGAACAACGCAGGCAGCCAGATGCTGTTGCTTTTGGTGGATGGTCTGTTGACTTACACCCTTCCGATGGCGTTTTTTCTGAAATAGGACAATCGTCTTGTAATCAATGGCATAGTAAAGGCATTTATGAAATACCTTACCGTAGTTTGTATTCAAAAAACATTAACAATTTATTTTTAGCCGGGCGCATCATCAGTGCATCGCATGTGGCTTTTGCCTCTACTAGAGTGATGGCTACAAGTGCATATACAGGTCAGGCGGTTGCTGTGGCAGCTATTTTGGCTATTAAAAATCATGTAAATCCGAGTGAAATTTTTGAAAAAGGATATATTTCCGAATTGCAAAATGAATTAATAAAGTCGGGGCAATATATTCCAAACGTAATTTTGAAAGATGAACTGGATGTAGTGCAATCGGCCAAACTTTCGGCTTCAAGCGAATTACAGCTAGACGGTTTTACTGAAAATGGTCACTTAGAAACGTTAGATGTTTCAGTTGGGCAGGTACTTCCATTACAAAGTACTTCTATTTCTGAAATATATATTAACGCGTATGCCGAGGAGGTAACCACACTCGAATTTGAATTAAGAAGCAGTTCAAAAATAGGAAATTTTACTCCAGATAATCTCATTTCTAAAAAATCGATAGCCCTTAAAAAAGGGGATAATAGTGTAATTATTAATCTTGAAGATGTAGAAATTGAAAAAATTAGTCAATATGGTTTTCTGTGTTTTATGAAAAATGAATTGGTGAAATTGCCTCGTTCCAACCAAAGGGTGAGCGGAATTTTATCTGTGTTTAATACTGTAAATCCTGCAGTTTCAAATTATGGAAAGCAAACGCCAACGGAGGATATTGGCGTGGAAGAATTTGAATTTTGGACGGCACGTCGCCGTCCTCAGGGTCATAATCTTGCGTTGAAATTTAAAAATTCCTTGCAATGTTTTGAAGTAAATAACCTTAAAAATGGAATTGCCCGCCCAACCTATCAACCAAATGCGTGGGTAGCTGATTTTAAAGATGAAAATCCGATAATTAGCTTCGAATGGAGTGAAAAGCAAGAAATTTCAAGAATTGAACTTAGTTTTGATGCCGATTTTGATCATCCCATGGAATCTGTATTGATGACGCATCCCGAAAGTGTGATGCCATTCTGTATAAGAAATTACAAGATTTTTGATGAAAACGAGGCTCTTTTATTTGAGAAAATCGACAATTTTCAAACCCGAAATACTATCAAATTTGATAAGCCAATACTAACGCAAAAATTAAAAATACAATTTTCACGGCCAGGAAAAGATATTCCTGCGGCATTATTTGAAATCCGTTGTTATAAATAATTTTATGATTGATTTTAGAGTGAACATTGATTTATAGTATTTTAAATGTGTTAATTTCGAGTAAATGAAAATAAGAAACATGCGTTGGTGGATAGTGGGCTTAATTCTATTAGCCGCTGTCCTAAATTATATAGATAGGCAAACGCTGTCAGCATTGGCTCCTACTATTCAAAAAGATTTAGACATGAACGAGCAAGACTATGCCAACGTGGTTAACATCTTTCTTGTGGCCTATACTATTGCTTATTTATTGTCAGGACGTATTGTTGATAAAATAGGTACACGAACTGGTATGCTTATTTTTGTTGCTTGGTGGTCTATAGCCAATGCCTTTACAGCCGCGGCTAGAGGCATGAATTCATTAAGCATGTATAGGTTTGCTTTGGGTTTAGGAGAAGCAGGCATTTGGCCAGCTGCTTCAAAAGTAGTTTCTGAATGGTTTCCAAAAAAGGAAAGGGCTTTCGCCATTGGACTATATACTATGGGAGCCACTATTGGAGCCACAGTGGCTCCTTACATTGTAATACCATTAGCAACGCATAATTATGCCACTTCTATGCCCCAGATAGCCAGTTGGTTTGGGCAAGGTACCGGTTGGCGGATAGCATTTATACTCACTGGCGTAGCAGGTTTACTGTGGTTGATTCCCTGGTTATTGTTGTATAGGCAACCTCAAAAATCTAAATTAATTACCGAAGAAGAACGTAAACTTATCAGTGATGACGCTGAAACAGATGACCCAGCGGACTCAGCAAAAGAAAATACATGGTCGTGGAAACAAGTGTTTTTATTTAAAGGCACATGGCTTTTGCTTATTGGCAGGCTGGTTACCGACCCTGTTTGGTATTTTTATCAGTTTTGGTTTCCAAAATATTTAAGTAGCGAGCGAGACCTTTCTCAAGAGCAATTAAAAATTACCTGGGTTATTTATGCCGCAGCAGGCGTAGGAAGTTTGTTAGGAGGATGGCTTTCCGGTCATTTGATTAAAAAAGGTATTACACCCGTAAAAAGTAGGCTCTGGATTATGTTGGTGTGTGCTTGCATTATGCCACTTTCGCCATTTATTAGTCAAGTGACAGGCTTAAATTTATCCATAACTATAACGGTTTGTGCAGTAATAGCTTCTTTAGCTTGGTTAATTAATATCAGCTCCTTGGTCTTGGATATTGTGCCAAAGCACTCGCTCGGAACGGTATTTAGTATAGTGGCAGCGGGTAGTACCATTGGTGGTATCATGATGAATACCATTGTGGCGGCTATGGTTTCTGGGCCTTCAACTAAAGCCGCTGGGTTTTTAGATAAAGGCCTTCATATTTTACTTAATCCTATATTAAATGCGGTTCAAGGGCAAGGCTATGCTTTATGGTTTATGATTATGGCATTTTTACATCCAATCGGATGGTTGATTTTAAAATTAGGTGGGATTCAAAAATTGTCAACAAGTAAATTGTAATGGCAAATTTATGCATATAAAATATCAAAGAAAATTAAAATGAAGTATTCAATCACTTACAAACTAGGCTTTGTAAAATTAATGTATCCAATTGCTCTGTGGATTATTATTTTCTCATTTAAGGCAAATGCCGGTCAAAAGAAACCGAATGCTTTTAGTGAAAATGGAACAGAAAAATTGTCATTAAACGGATGGTGGAAATTTTCTATCGATTCTACTTTAGGCCAAGATCAGGTTTGGCAAAAGCCTAATTTTAAAAGTAAAAATTGGAGTACTATGATGGTTCCTGGGAACTGGGATACTGAAAATGAGTATGCCACTTTTGTTGGATCAGGCTATTATAGAAAGGAATTCAAAGTTCCATCAGATTGGGATGGCAGTGTCATAAGGCTGGTTTTTGAAGCGGTTTACCATACTTCGGAGGTTTGGATAAATGGTCAATATCTCGGGAAACATGAGGGAGGATATACACCTTTTGAATTTAACGTTTCAAAGTTTATTAAACCCGGAAAAACCAATACGATAGCACTCACTGCAAATAATAAATATCAACGTGGAGCTTGGTGGAACTGGGGTGGTATAAGCAGAGAGGTTAACTTGGTTCGAAATACCGACCAGCAAATTGTTTCGCAACAAATAACCTCGGAACCTGATTTAATAAATGGAGGTGCAAGGGTTTCTGTTGTCTTAAAAATTAGAAATTATTCAGATCAGAATTTTTCAGGAAGATTAAATGTATTCATTGAGAGTTTTTCAAAACTATTAGCACTACATGTCAAAACTGAGGTAAAAGTAAATGTTGCAGCCAAAGGCGAAAAAATTGAGCATATTACGTTTATGCTAGAAGCACATCAAGTGAAACTTTGGGACTTTGAACACCCCAATCTTTATCAATTAAAAACAGACTTAGAGGCAACAGATAGAAAAACTTTGCACAAGATAGATACGCGATTCGGGATTCGTAAAATAGAAACCAAAGGAACAAAAGTGTTATTAAATGGAAAGGAAATTCATCTAAACGGTTTTAATCGGGTTGCCGACCACTGGGCATATGGTCAAACAGAACCCGATAAACTCGTAAAATTCGACATTGATGCTATGAAAACGATGGGTTGTAATTTCACCCGAATAATGCACGTACCTCAGGCAACAAATTTATTGGATTATTGTGATGAGGTTGGAATGTTATTAATAGAGGAAATTCCAGTTTGGGGCAAAGGCGATCCGCAATTGCAACCTCATAACCCACTTACAAAACAATGGTTGACTGAAATGATTACGCGCGATTATAACCACCCTTGTATTGTTGGCTGGTCGGTTGCCAACGAAATTGCCGATGGCGATTTGGAAGGCCGAAAAATGAGTCCCCGTATTTATGGGTATGTAGAGACCATGATAGCCCATGTTAAAGCATTGGATTCTACCCGATTAAAAACCTATGCAAGTTTTACCGTCGGAACGGCTAAAGAAAAAGGTATTGATCCAGCTGATGTGTGCGATATTGTTTGTTTTAATAGTTATGGTGAAGCCGCCAGTATTGCAAAACGTTGCCATGAGCTTTGGCCTGATAAACCCATATTTGTTACGGAGATAGGGAAAGACCCACTCGGAGAAAATCTTGAGAAATCAGGCCTGGAAGAGAGTTTAAAAACTGCCATTAAGAACCTCAAAGAACTCGATTATGTGGTGGGTTCATCGCTTTGGACCTATAATGATTATCGCAGCAACTACAACAATACGCCTATCAGCCAAAACCGCACCTGGGGCGTTTACAATGTGTGGAGGCAACCTAAAAAAGGGGCTCAAGAAATTCAGCAACTTTACTCTTCCCAAAGCCAGCCACTTGAATCAATGGTTCCTGCTCAGGAAATGCTTACTACAATGGCTCCTACAATTTGGGCCGTTGTTCCCCTCAAAAGAAGCTGTATGGTAGGTTTTTCGGTAATAGACAAAAAAGATAACTACGAAATTGAGTATAGAATGGGAAAAGGTAATCCCAAGATTGTAAAAATAAACGGTTTACGAGGTGCGGCCAAAGTGTACGATTTAAAACCGGGTGATTATTCATTCAAAATCAGGAGGATTTCAGAAGAAAATGCAGGAGAATGGTCTGCTGCTTATCCAGCAACGGTGCTTGATTAGGGAGGGTGTAATTGTATGCCGATATGATTTTTGTTGATTTTTTATAAGGTTATTTCTTATGCATAATGTGCTTTAGGACAGCTTTTCTAAGCAATCACACTTTCAAAATCAATATTTGTGGACTTGACTCATTGAGATTTACCGAAGTAAGTATTCAAAAAATAAAACAAGTGCCTTATTTTTGATTGATAGTTTTTCAACTCTCGGGAAAAAATGTTTTGTCATTTTGGAGGTTCAAGAAAAAGAAAACAGAAAACCTTGTAAATCATTATCTGGCTCTAGATTCAGTTTTTTTCTAAGTCTGTATCGTGCTTTTTTTATCCCATCAACCGATATATTGAGCATATTGGCTATTTCCTTTGAAGAAAGATTCATTTTTAACAAAGAGTGCAGTCGAATCTCACTTTTGCTAAACTCACCAAATTTTGCAAGCAAAGCATCAATAAAATCTTGATGCACACCACTAAACTCTTTACTAAACTGCTCCCATTGTTTTTCGTCGGCAATGTCATGTATGATTAATCTTTTGATTCTATTTGAGGCTTTTTCTACGGAGCTATCTACATTTGATTTAAGCAAACCTACTTCGTTTTCCAAGGACCCTAAAAACTCGTTTTTACGTGCCAATTGAAGCACTTTTGCCGTTAATTCTTTTTTCTTAAATTCTAGTTCTTGCTCGGCATTTAATAGCTTTTAAGAAAATGTTAATGAATTGAAATATACTTAGATAAGGTCTAAAGCCGCTAATTTCCACAAAACTTCTTTCAAATTGCAATGCATCCAAGTCGGTTTGATTGGCATATTTCCGCCTGCGGGCGTTACCACAAAATTATGTTCGGTCATTAAATCATTTACTGATTCTGTCGTGCCACGTTTAAGAGCGGGATTCAATGATAACTTTATCTCTATCGAAACTATTGGTTTTAATCCTTTTACTAATACCAAATCCATTTCGGCTCCGTTTGTGGTTCGGTAAAAATAGGCTTGAATACCGTCTTTGAGCTGTTGAATAATTTGTTCAATTACATATCCTTCCCATGAAGCTCCCGCAATGGGGTTTTGGGTTAAATCAGAAAATGACCTAACATTGTGTAAGTAGTGTAAATTACCACTGTCTCTAATATATATTTTTGAACTTTTTACAATTCTTTTGCTCATATTAACAAACCAAGGTTGGAGCCTTCTAACCAAAAATGCTTGTTCCAATATATCTACATAACGCTGCACAGTAGTATGTGTCAGACCAAGCGAATTCCCAATCATTGAATAGTTCAGCAACGAACCATGTACATGCGAAATCATTCTCAGAAAATTATTTGTTGTAGATGCCTGATTTGACATTCCAAGTTTCGACAAATCTTGTTCTACATATGTTTTAATGAAATTTTGTTGCCATTGGCTCCAAAAAATATCTGTTGGTGCCAGTAAAGCATCAGGAAATCCGCCTCTTAACCAATGCATATTTTCAGTTACATGTTCACCTATTACTTCTGAATAGCCAATTGGAGAAAGTTCATGATAAGCAACTCTACCCGCTAAAGACTCTGAACTTTTCTGTAAAAATAAAGGAGATGCCGAACCTAATACTATAAATCTACCCGCCTTTCTATTTCGGTCAATTAAGCCTCTAAGCTGCGGCAATAAGGGCAAATAGCGCTGGATCTCATCAATCACGATCGTTTTATCTTGGTTATTGTCAATTACCCAAGTAGTATTATTAATGAGTGTTTCGTAATCTTCTGCAATTTCTAAATCAAAATAAACCGAAGACCGATTTAATTTGCTCATCAACGATTTCACTAAAGTAGTTTTTCCTACTTGCCTTGGGCCTAAAATACCTACCGCTGGAAAAAAATCTAATGATTGTAAAACTGTAGCTTCAAGAATTCGTTGTATCATTAATCATGCAATTTGAATTTTAAAAATGCAATTTACATGATTAAATTTAATTTTAACTTAAATTTATAAGAAATTAGTAACAACTTTCAAACCATTACTTTTAGCTGCTGCCTTAACTTTTACTTGCAAAGTTTGCCCTTGCTGCAAACCACGATAGCTAAAATCTTTAAAGTTAGCAGATTTATCCAGCTATTCGAAGGATATTTCCTTCGTACCTAATGAAAGCCATCTTTAACCGCAGAAAATGTTTTAATTAAAGCACTATATTTTTAAAATTAAATACTACTAAATTCCAATGTTTCAATCCCTAGATTTTTGGCTTTCTGCAATAGTCTTGCGTCTAAAGACACAAAAGGGTGGCCGATTGTATGTGCCAATGCTAAAAAAAGACAATCATAGATAGGGTGATTAAGCTTGAACGAGATATCTATAGCTATTTCTAGTAAATCATCGTCATGTTTGAAATCTGAAATATAGGTTAGTCCATTATGGAAATACTTTTTTACACTTTCCATAGGCAGGCCTTCTAAGAAATGTACTTTTCTTAACACATTTATAAACTCAATTTTTAAGATAGTAGGTGCAATAAGAACATTCTGGGTAAGAAAAACTTTTTTTGCTTCATTGGGCTCAAATAAAATAGAAATAAGCACATTGGTGTCAATAACCATTATCTTCTATCTTCAGTTATCCATTCAACAGGTATTTTGGGCAGTGGGCTTTTTTCATGTAATTGCCTTAGTTCGTCAAACGCCTTCATTTTCCTTTCTCTCTCCTCCTCAGCACTATTACGATTTTTAAGAAATATTTCCAAAGCATTTATGGCCTCTTGGGTCATAGACCGTTTTGAGGCTTTTGCCGAAGCTTTTAGACCTTCATATATTTCTTCAGGCAAATTCCTTAACTGTATTGTATGCATAATGTATGTATTTTGTATGCAAATTAGTACATTTCTTTATCTTCACAAAGCATGTTTAAAGTTTTTTACTATTTGTCAATTCCTTATAAAGTGTTTGTGCAGGCTCCGATACATCTGCCTTTGTAAAAGTATACCAGCCTTTTATCAGTTTTTGGATATATTCTTTATTTTTCTTAAAACTCAATAAGACCTTTGATCACTTTCTCCTCGGGCAAATATAGTTTTTCGAAATTTTCATGTAAGGTATCAAAAGCTAACCTATGCGTAATCAATCCATCAATATTTACCAATCCTTCTTTTAAAAGTCGAATTAATTTCTCGAAATCTGTGGACAAAGCATTTCTAGAGGATTTTAAGGTAACTTCTTTGCGGTGAAAAAGGGGGTCATGGAAAGTAACATCGCCCACAAAAAGACCTATAAAAACTATCGTACCGCCAGGTGCAATATATTCCATACATTTTTCCATGGAAGCTTTATTTCCCGTTGCGTCCAGAATGACGGTTGGCAAATCACCATTTAAACGTTCTTTTAAAGTATCTTCAACGCTATCATTCAAAAGGATAGTTTCGACCGATGGAAATTTTTGAATGATAAAATCTAAGCGACTTTGATTCATATCCAAGACCATTATTTTGGTGGATTTGAGTAAGGCCATCGCCACCGTTCCGATGCCGATTGGTCCAGCACCAATAATTAAAACGATGTCTTCCGGTTTAATATCGGCACGTTCTACTGCATGACTACCAATGGCTAATGGTTCTATCAGGGCTATTTGGTCTATTGTCAGTTCATTAGCGGGATAAACTAAATGTGCGGGATATTTGATGTATTCTTGCATGGCTCCATCTTCATGAACCCCTAAAACTTTTAAAGTTGAACCACAATTGGTTTTCCCACGACGCACCGCTTGGTCTTCTATTTCATTGCGATACGGCATAACGGCGCACAGATCTCCAACTTTTAAGTGTGTTACTTTTGAGCCAATTTCTATTACTTCGGCTGCGACTTCGTGTCCCAATATTCTTGGATAGGTAAAAAACGGTTGTCTGCCTTTGTAGGCATGGAGGTCTGTTCCACAGATTCCCAGACTTTTAATTTTTAGCATCACTTCGTTTGAATCTGGGCTTTTTGGAGCGTCAATATTTATTCGTTTGAATTTACCTGGTTCTTCTAATTCAAGAGCTTTCATATTAATTATAAACTATAAAAATGGGTAGCGTTTCCTCCAAAAAATAGATCTTGTTCGGTTTTACTGAAGCTAGAAAAATATTCTTTTACAATGGCAAATTGTTTTTCGTAAGTGGCTGCCAAAGTGCATACTGG
>JANNWE010000068.1:0-3314 GCA_031414675.1 Cytophagaceae bacterium | reverse complement strand
CTCAGCTGAGATATTAAATCGTTTAAAATTCTCTAAGGGCCTAAACATGAGCACCTCATTTTCTTCATTTTTAAAAGCTTTCATCCCTTCAAAAATAGAATGTCCATAATGTAGGGATGCTAAAGCAGGATTATAAGAAATTTCACCATAAGGTAAAATTTCTGGTGTTTGCCATTCGCCATTTATACAATCTGCAATTAGCATATGATCGGTGAAAACTGTACCAAATGCTATGTTATTCTGGTCAAATTGATTGATTCTACTCGCTTTTGCTTTAGAAATATTTATGTTTATTGTTTCTGTTGCCATACTATTGTTTATGAAAGATCTGCAATTTATTAATAAATATCAAATTAGTTGTCAAAACAAGTATTTTTTTTAAAATTTTTAATATTCTAACTTAATTGAATACGGTAATGAATTATAAAAAAAATGCCTGAAATTGATTTTCAGGCATTTAAGTATTCTTTATTTCTGTCCAGGCAATTTATTTATCCACATGTCTCTTATTTCGCGTTGTGGATTATCTAAAGGATAAGCACTATTTAATATTTCTACTTTTCTAGATGCTCCTTGACGAGCATTGTTTTGAGTCATAGAAACTGGCTTCCCAGTAATGTTTTCAATCGCAACTTTTAGGAGAGTTTCTTGGGGATCACCTAAGTTTTTGTAAGGTATTGTATTATCAGTGACTAAAAAATTGGGTTTAAAGCCATCTTTGGTCCCATATTCAGATTCTCCTTTTGCATTTACGGTTTTCAAAACTATGGGTTGCATTCCCCAATTCCACCGTTTTTTGTCGTCACTTAAGGTAATAGACCCAACATTTTTGCCATAGGTATTGCCTCCAATCAAAATCACATCCATAAATGGTTTTAGATTATTAATAACCAATTCGCTTGCAGACGCCGTAGCACTGGATGTTAATACATAAACTCTATTCAAGTTGCCTAAATTATTAGGTTCATTTTTCCAGTTGGTATCAAAGACAGTAGGCCCATATTTAGTTTTATATTCAGAGGTCAGCAAGGTGTTCCACACTTGTCTACTCATTAAACTACCAGGCTTTAAGTCTTTTACTATCAATGAACTAATTATGTCAGAGGAAGAGATATACCCTCCACCATTGTATCTAAAATCTATAACTAATTCATTTACACCTTTTTCTTTAAATTCTTTAAACACATTTCTGATGGCGGCATCGTATTGTGTCAAAAACTGTAAATACACCAAATATCCAATTTTTTTGTTTCCAATTTCGATAATAGAATAATGTTGGATAGGATCAGTTTGATGTTCTGTTTTTGTAACTGTAACCACTTTAGTTGTGCTTTTTATTTCTCCTCCTACATATTCCCCTAAGGTAAGTTTAAGGGTTTCATTGGTTAAAGCTTTACTGTAATTGTCGGGTGTGAGGTCAATTCCATCTACTTTAGTAATATAATCACCTCTTTTTAAACCGGCTTTTTCTGCTGGCGAGCCTTTTAAAGCATAAACAATGGCTAAAGCTATTTTAGTTTTAGCGGCATCTGCATAAAATGGGGTATTTCTAATGCCTAATACTTTGTTTACACCATTTAAAGAGGCTGTAAGTTCTGCTACTTCTTTTTGAATCCAAGAAAAGCGATCTACTTCACCTGGTTTTACTAAAAGGGATTCAAAATATTTATCAGTTGCTAATTTAGTATCGGTTTTAGCTTTAGCCGCCATTTCAGTTTCCCAAAGGTAATATGTTTTTAATTGATCATAAACCCAGCTATTTACTTCAGCGTTTGGATTATTTACGGTATTAACTGCACTTTCATCAACTTTAGGGTTTACTTCCGTCAATTTTTTGCAAGAACTTACTATTAAAATAGCCAAGGCAAATATGGAATATCTAATCGTTCTAAGTTTCATAAGTTATATAATCAATTTAATAATTAGTAATACGAAAATAGGTGTTAAAAAGTTGTTTTAATGGTTCGTTATTTTTAACGGTTTAAAATTAGTGATTGTTTAAAATATAATAAAATTTTGATTCTTGATTCTTTACTTTTAAGGAGTTTAAAAAGCTTGGACCTCGGTTATTTCTTCTTTAAATAAGTTATAACTGTAGGCTAACCCTATGGCTACGCTGTTAAAATTATCACCACTTATTATTTTTTCTTTTCCAAATAGAGCAGAAAATAAATTTTGAATAGCTTTTACGTTGGAAGAGCCTCCTGTTATAAAAATAGAATCGATTTTCTCAGCATCAATTTCTTGAAGGGCTAAAAAATTCAGTAAATAATTTTTTATCGATAAAATATTATCTGTAATAATTTCATTTTCAAAATCAGAGATATGAATAGTCTCGAATATATCAATTCCTTCGTTTTCAAAAATAAAATCTGTTTTTACTTCATTCGTAAGTGTAATTTTAGAGAATTCTATAGCTTGAAAGAGTTTGTATCCTAAATTTTTTTCAATTAAAGTTTGAAGATTTTTAATTCGATAATCGTTCCCTGTTAAAAAATAGGATCTTTTTAAACTTTCTTTCCATCTCATGGTATCTAAGAAATTCATTTTTTCCCATGAGCATATATTTAAGAAATAGGAGAGGGGTAGGTCAATCCATTTTCCAGGCTGAGTTTGTTCTTTTATTCCTTTTCCAAAGTGTGGCGTTCCTTTGTGCCACATAATATCTGCATCAAAACTATCTCCTCCAATATATATTCCTCCCTTAGCTATCATATCTTGGCTCCTATTTTTGCTATTAATAGACTCAGGTCTTAGTCTAATTAAAGAAAAATCGGTGGTGCCTCCTCCAAAATCAGCTACCAAGACCAGCTCTTCTTTTTTTAGTTTTCTTTCATAGGTAAATGCAGCACCAATAGGTTCCATGGTAAAAAATACTTGTTTTAACCCTGCAATATTTGCCGCTTTTTCTAATCTAATTTGAGCTAGAAGGTCTTTTTCTGGATTTTCATCAAAAACCACGGGCCTACCTAAAACAGCAGTTTCGACTTTTAAGCCTAGAAATTCATCTGCTTTGGTTTTTAAATCCATAATCAACAAAGCCACTAATTCTTCTATTCTAAAGCTTTTTCCGAATATTTTAGTGTCTATAAATCCTTTGTTTGGCAAAACTTTTTTAATAGATTTCATAAATCTACCCTTCATTCCACTTTTTACATACTGGTTAATTGCTTCATTTCCAATAAAGTATGGAGGATTATTAGTGTATTTTTCTTGGAAAGGGAAAAATAGAATGGAGGGCTCAGTGAATAGTTTTACTACTTTGTTTTGTTCAACATCTAATATGGCTAAGGCTGAATTACTAGTTCCGAAAT
>JANNWE010000067.1:0-6420 GCA_031414675.1 Cytophagaceae bacterium | reverse complement strand
TCTTTATTATCAAATTTGTACTTATTCTGTTAAGTAAGTTTCTATTTATTGCATGCAAAGTTTATAGATTTTCTATCTAATTTTTCAAAAAATCGCCATCTATAATTAGAAGTTTTACGCTATTTAAAGAAAAGGATCGGTGAGAACTAAGGTTGTCGGATACAACATAAGTTTCACCTTTTTTTAGCGAAATTTTCTCTCCTGTTTCTAGTTCGGTAATAAATTCTCCTTCTAAACAATGCACAATATGTCCCTTTTGGCACCAATGGTCTGCCAAATACCCATTTGAATATTCTACTAACCTTATTCTAAGTCCTCCAAGTTGAATTGTTTGCCAAAAAGCAACACCTTTTTCTCCTTTGTATTCCACCTTTTCTATGGCATTCCAGTCTATGGTTTGAAAGGGTATATTGCTCATTTTCTTAATTCATTTTTTCTCGTTTATTTCAAACTCTTGTTTTTCATATTTATAAATTTGAATTTATTCCGCGATACTTTAATTTGCTATTTTTTGTTCATCGTCTGTAAATATTTCACTAAATCTAAAATTTCAGGTTCTTCCATATTATCAAACAAGCCTACTGGCATAAGAGATGAAGGCATTGTTTCTCTAGACTGAATATCAGCTTTGTTTACGAATACTTTATCTTGGCCTACCACAAGTAAAGTAAGTTGGCGTTCATTTTCTCCTATTACATTTCCCGAATAGGTGCGGCCGTCTCGGGTGGTGACCACCACTAATTTGTAATCATCTTGAATTTCACCGCTTGGGTTAAGCACATTAAATAAGATATAGTCTGTACTTGCTCGGTTAGATCCTGTAAGATCTGGTCCTATGTTGCCTCCTTTTCCATACATTTTATGACAGGTTCCACATGCATTTTGGAAAATCTTTTCTCCCTTAATAAGGCTTGCAGTTGTAAGGGATTTTTCGGTAAGTATTCGTTGGTATTTTGCGTATGATTTTTCAAGTGAAGGCTCTTGTTCTATTGGTCCCCAAACTTCAATGAAGCCACTACCCACTACTCTTAAAAGTTGTCGTGCAGCATATGGCGGCACATCGCGTTTGGCTATTTTTTGATTTTTTATGGCTGTTGTCAATTCCCAACCATATTTAGACCTAGAGGACAGCGTTTGTATAGCTTGTTGTTTCTCGAGTGCTGAGAAATCGTTGTATTTGGCAACTAATAATTTTCCGAAAGCCACATTGTCGTAATCAGCAATGGCTTTTATAGTTTCCATTCTAAGCTTTGGTTCATTTAAAAGTTCTGGAATTTCCATTGCCAATTCTTCTCTTTTTCTTACTGCGAGCGACTGGATAGCTTGCTGTCTTTGAATGATTGGAGCATTTTTGTTTTTCAAGATTGCCAATTGTTGCTGAGAAGTTTGTGTATCTCCAAATCGCTGAGAAATCTGTGATGCCAGGGTGGCCGTTTCTCCTTTTGCTAATTTTAATTTGGCAAATAAAACAGGCCAATTCTTAGGTGCTTTTAAATCAAATCTTCCTTCCAGCCCATCCCTAATTCCTTTTAAGATATCCACTTGGTTTTTTGAATTTTGAGCCATTGAACTCACTACCATTTCTGGCAAGTTGGCATCAATTAATCTTCGAGCAATATAATTGCTAATAAGAGGAATCTTCGAGGTGTGTGCCAATGTAATGGCTCGGCTTGGATTGCTTTTAATCAAAGGCTCCAAACCAAACCATATCATTTTAGGCAGATTATGGTCTTCTATATCTTCGCTATGTAATGCCAAAAACTCAGCTATTTGCCAAGCAGTGGCCACATCTACCCGCTGCTGGGCAGAAGCCAAATACAGCCTTACCACTGCTGAGGCATCTTCTCTAGCCATTCTTACTAATTGCTCTTTTACAATTTTGCTGGCGTTTTTGTCTTCGCAAAGCATTTGTATAGCCCATGCTCTTAGGTATTCGTCTTTGTCGCTAAGCGTTTTAAAAAGTGCTTCTTGGCTCAAACTATTGGTAATAAACAAAGTCCACATAGCTCGCAATCTATAATCTGAATTAGGGTTTGATTCAAACAATGCATTTAGATTTGCTAAAGCGGAGGCTTCTATTTTACCTTTGGTTGCTCTATTTTGTAAAATCAGTCTGGCTCTCCTGGCGTGCCAATCGCTAGTATTTGTTTGCAAATCCACTAATTTTTTATCTGAAAAAGTATTAAGGTCTTCATTTCTCCCTTCCCAGTTTTGAGCCTTGTTTTCTTTGGGCATAATTCTAAATACTCTTCCGGTTTCTCCATTTACTACTTCTTGGCCGCAAATATCCGCATCATGCCAATCGAGAACATATACTCCTCCGTCTGGGCCTACTTCCATACTGAAACCCACCCACTGAGCATTGTTTGCCATAAGTAGTTCATCGCCATGCTTGGCTACAAAACCAGAACCTTTTTTCTCTAAAATATCAGATAGAACAGCGTGCTCATGAATATTGGCCATGAAAATTCTGCCTTGGTGCTCGCTCGAGAAGGCATCAGATTGATATACCCTAGCACCGCCATGAGCCGAACGATGGCTATGGTCAGCAATAGTGCGAATATCACTATATATGTAAGGATTAAAATGTTGCCCACCTTGACGATGATAGATGCCGCCCGGCACAATATGCCACATGTGTGGTATCACACAGGCCGATATAAAAATTTGTCCTTTGGCGTCATAGTCGATTCCCCAAGGGTTGCTAAAACCATGGGCCACCACTTCAAATACATCTTTGGTAGGATGATAACGCCAAACGCCTCCATTAATATCCACACCATCTCCTTTTAAAATATCTTCTGGAAAAGGGTCTTTATGTTTGTATATGCGGCCTTTTCCTTCAGGCTTTCTCACCTTTGAAGGCGTAGCAAAACCCTGGCAGCCATACAGCCATCCATCGGGTCCCCAATGCAGACTATTCAATGTTTCATGTCGGTCTCTAATGCCCCAGCCCGTAAGCCTAACTTCAATGTCGGAAGTGTCAGCTAGGTCATCATGATTTTTATCTGGCACAAAAAGTAGATTGGGGGGGGCTCCCAAGTATAATCCATCAAAACCTATAGCCATGGCCGCCGGGAAAGCTATGCCTTCTAAAAATACTTTTTTAGTATCTGCCACACCATCGTGATTGGTGTCTTCCAAGATTAAAATTCGGCTATTTCCAGCATTTGAAAACCCTTTTCCACGAGACTCATAATCTCGGTTTTCGGCTATCCAGAGGCGTCCTCGGTCGTCCCAGCAAAAAGCCATAGGTTGGGTAATCATCGGTTCAGAAGCCCATGTGTTTACCTTGAAACCTTCTTTTAAGGTCATGTTTGCAACTGCTTCTTCAGGACTTAAAAATTTTGCATCCCTTCCTTCTTTTTGTGCTATTCCCCAAAGTGCATAGGTCATATTTTGACCACTATATTGACCCCATAAATTGTTGATTTCCAAGTCATTTAAAGGTCCAGTATATATAACTATTTGATGCTTTATAACCTCTACTTGGTCTTTTTTAATATTCCAGTCTGCCATTCTAGCACGTGCAGGCCCAATCCCTAGTTGACCATCTACCCGCCAATATTGGGGGAAACCTTTATTTTCTGGGTGGTCAAACACGGCCACATGTATTCTATCTTTTCTGCCGTCTGGGATCATCCCTGCATCCACCCACATAGCACGCTGTCCTTCGGCTTTATCATTTTTTTGGCGGGCAGCATTAATTACTTCACCTTCAATTCCTTGTTTCCAAGGCATTCTCACAAAGAGGCCGCCGTAGTCATATTTTCCAATGGTTACATCGGTTTGTGCTTCGCCGGCCCACTCTAAGTTGAGTATGTATTTTCCGTCTTTTTCTTGCATGCTCCAAGTTTGGGTTTCTCTTAGCACAGCATTTCCTTTTTCGTCTAAAAGGTCATAAACTGTTTCCCATTTAACTTCTATGCCCTTTGATATAATTATTTTGGAAGATACTTTACGCCAATACTCGCCTTCAGGATGATGAAAATAATCCCTTCCATTTACACGAGTATAGCCCCAATAAATACCGGTTTGATGTTTGTGATGTCCTGGGCTATATTCTGTTACTAAACCCTTGCCGTCAGGGGCAACAATAGGATGTAAATAAGGTCTATGATTAGATTTAGTTACTTGAGTAAGAATGGGGCTAGAGCCCGAAAGTCTATATACAGAAATGGTTTCATCCTTTGGATTCGCTAGGATTTTAAGAATGGTGTTTTTTGAAGTACTAATTGATGTGTATTTTTTTTCGTTTTCATGAATGGAGAAAAAGAAAATACTTAAAATAAAGAATGAAAGAGAGAATATAAAAAATTTCATGGGGGTAATGGTTGAATATTGGGTGAATCTAATAAGAAATTGGAAGGTTAAAAAGCTAAAGGGTGTTTTTTTGAAATTCTTTTTGTTTTTTATTGTTTAGTAATAATGAAAAAAAATTATTTTTTCTGGCGTATCATTTTCTGAGTAAATTGCCATTTTTAAATAGATGTAAATATCCTATGGAACAAACTAAAAAAGTTAAAGTGGGTGTAGTTCAAGCCACTCCTGTACTATTCGATATCGAAAAAACGGTGCAAGTTATCATAAAATGGATTGAGAAAGGGGCTAGTGAAGGGTGTGAATTGTTACTATTTCCAGAATCTTTTATTCCGTGTTATCCGAGAGGATTGACATTCGAAGCAACTATTGGAAAAAGAACGGAAAAAAGTCGAAACCAATGGTTTGAATATTGGAATAATAGCATAGAAACATCTTCACCACATATAAAAGAAATTGGTGAAGCTATAAAAAAAGCAAATATTTTTGTTGGATTAGGAGTAACCGAAAAAGAAACCGTGGGAGGTTCTTTACATTGTTCTCTTTTGTATTTTGATAATCAGGGGATTCTTGTAGGCAAACATAGAAAACTTAAGCCAACAGGTTTAGAAAGGTATATTTGGGCGGAAAGCGATGGAACTACTTTGGTAAGTTTCGATACAAAAATTGGGAAAATAGGAGGTCTAATTTGTTGGGAGAATTATATGCCACTTGCAAGAATGGCTATGTATAATAAGGGGGTTGAAATTTACTTAGCACCTACGGCCGATACCAGAACTACTTGGCAAGCAACTATGCTACATGTGGCTTTGGAAGGCAGATGTTTTGTTTTAGCTGCAAACCAATTTGTTAGAAAATCAGACTATCCCGCCTCTTATCAAGAAGACCTAAAAGAGGAGTCCGAAATAATGTGTTCAGGCGGAAGTGTAATCATTTCTCCCATGGGTGAAATATTAGCGGGGCCACTTTGGAACCAAGAAGGGCTTTTAACAGCAGTATTAGACTTTTCAATTTTGGCTAAAAGTAAACTCGATTTTGACGTTGTGGGTCACTATTCACGAAATGATGTATTTGACTTTCAAGTGAATAAGCAGCCTGAAACCTTAAAGATCAAATGAGGAAATGGGTATTTTATTTTTGATATTCTTTTAAAAAGTATTCTGAATTTTCTTTTAGCCCTTCATAAAAGAAAAACACTTCATTTTCTAGCTTATTTCTCCTGTTTTCATCTATCATTTGTTTTAAATAATCAAATGTTGGTTGGTAGGAACCAACTTTTAATAGCACACCAGGGGCAAGAATCTTAATTTTATCCGGGCTTATTTGGCTTGAGATTATTTTTGCCAACTCCGCCTTATAAGAGGCAATATCGTATCGATAAATCTGTGGACAAATCATATCCACCCATCCTTTGCTTACCCAAGTTGGCCAGTCCTGTAAATACTCTGTTTTTGAAAATGGGAAAATACTAGGGGCCATAGAAATACTAATTTTTGGATTTATTTTTTTTAATTCCGTAAAAATACGTTCCATAAATTTATTCAGCAGATTAGCTCTCCAATTTACCCATGCTTCATCTTTGTCGTTAGTTGGAGTATTTGCCCCTGTTTCATTTTTATATTGAACTAAAACTTCTGGATTATAGCCTCCTTCCACCGCCATGGCTGGCAATCGGTCATCGCCTTGGATTCCATCTAAATCGGGATAATTCAAGGTGACTTCTTTTAATAAAGAGAGCATAAAATCTTGGACTTCGGGGTTTAGGGCATTCATCCATTTAAAACCATTTTTGGTGGCAATGTTGCCTGTTTTATCCAGAGATGCCCAATGAGGTTTAATTTTTAAAATGTGGGCACCAAATCCACTATTTTCAGCAGCAAAACCATACTCAAACCACGCATAAACTTTTATATTTTTGGCATGAGCTTCGTCAAGTAGTTCGCGAAGGGGGTCACGACCAGCCAATGCGTCTTCAATGGGAATCTTAAACAAATCATTCATAATTTTGCTTGGATAAAGTGTTTTGCCTTTGTTCCAAGTCACCACGAATAGTGTATTAATCCCGCTTTTTTTACATAAATCTACCGCATCCTTTATTCC
>JANNWE010000066.1:0-1685 GCA_031414675.1 Cytophagaceae bacterium | reverse complement strand
CTTTTTGGTCATATCTCGGCTCAATATTTTTTTTATCAGGAAAAACCCAAATCTGTAAAAATTTTACAGGCATATTATGGTCATGGTTTTTTTCAGAATGGAAAATACCAGTTCCAGCTGACAAAATCTGTACCTCTCCTTTAGAGATTATCGTTTTATTGCCCATGCTATCCTGATGCTCCAATTTTCCCTCCAAAGGAATAGAAATAATCTCCATGTTTTCATGCGGGTGTTTCCCAAAACCCATTCCTCCATTTACAGTGTCGTCATTTAATACTTGCAAGGCACCAAAATGAACTTTCTTTGGATTGTGATAACCACCAAAACTAAAAGAATGATAACTATTTAACCATCCATGATTAGCGTGTCCACGATCTTTGGCTAGATATAATTCTGAATTCATAGTATAATATACGTTTACTTATAATGTATAAACATATTAATTTATTTATGGTTCAAGAAAATTATATTTCTTGAAAAAATTAAAATTTACCAATATTTTTTAAAAATATATATTTTATGACTTACTTAGCATAAAAATGTAATATATGCAGTTCAAAATCATTATAGTGTTTTTTATTTTCTCTTATACCTTTTCATACGGGCAAAAAAAATTCCCTGCTTTGAATAAATTTGGAGGTGTTTATGATGTTCCTGAGGCGACAAATATCATTGATATAAAAAAGAAATATAAAATTGTTGTGGACGTAATGAATGCCGAAAAAAATCCGAGTACTGATTTCAATAGAGCCTATGAACTTACCGCCAGATTATTTAATTTATATTCCTTGGCAGGTCTTCCAAAAGGAAATTTAGACATTGTAGTGGTCATTCATAACGAAGCATCTCCTACCATATTAAGCGATGAGTCTTTTGAAAAAGAATACAAGACCAAAAACCCAAACACCGAAATTATTAACACTCTTGGAAATGCTGGCGTTAAATTTTTTGTTTGTGGACAATCATTAAGAGCTAGAAATTTAGTAGAATATTCAAAAAACCCTAACATCCAAGTTGCACACGGTGCTATCCTAGCATTATCTCATTATCAAAATATTGGATATGCTTTATTAAAATTATGAACCTTGATGCAACTTATAAATCTTATTTTCCATCTTTGAATTAAACAAAACCAATTTTTACTTTTATGAAAACAATTATTTTTGCCCTTTTTCTCATTTTTACAAGTTCTACAACTTTTGCTTCAAATGATTTTGATTACAATTCGACAGTTAATCAAAATGAATTTGATAAAGTAATTCAACTAGAAAAGTATCTTGAAAAAAATCAGAATATTACGCTAACAGAATTGAAAGCGAAGAACTCTGAATTTTTAAACGGATTGAATTTAGTGGAAGATGCTACAATTTCAAATCTTAACGTAAACAAAAGCCTTCCATTACTAGGAGGATTTTGGTGGGGATGTTGTTTAGGAGTAGTGGGCTTAGCTTTAGTGTATTTTATTACAGACAACGATAAAGCTGTTGTAAAAAAAGCCTTTATAGGCTGTTTAATTGGAACCCTTTTAGTGGGAGTTGGTGGAATACTGAATCCTTTTGGATGGTAAATCGAGTAGGAAGTAAGTGATTATTTCACTTACTGTCCTCTCACACCACCCTACGTGCCGTTCGGCATAGGGCGGTTCGTAAAGTTACTAAGTTTTGAATAAGTTTGGCTGAAAGTTC
>JANNWE010000065.1:0-2528 GCA_031414675.1 Cytophagaceae bacterium | reverse complement strand
ATTTGTTTCAAAAATATTGGATTTGTAAGCTAAGAATACAATCCATTTAGACTAATTATTAAAGCGATAATAGCATTTTTTAGCTTTTAAAGCAATTATCGCAAATATACCAATTTTTAAGCCCTAAGCTTTAATATTCTTTAATTTTCAATAAAGAATATGCAAAAACACATTTATTTTCTTTTTTTAATTTGGTAATTAAAAAAATAATTAGTTATTTGTACAAATATATTATTATTTAATTAAAATGGAGACAATATTTAAAGCTCTTAATGATGCTACAAGGAGGGAAATATTAGAAATATTGAAATTCGGAAGTATTTCTGCGGGAGAAATTGCCGATAGATTCAATATTTCCAAGCCTAGCATTTCACATCACTTGGATTTATTAAGACAATCTGAATTAGTTACTTCCAAAAAGAAAGGGCAATTTGTAGTATATTCAATAAACTTGCTAGCACTTGAAGAGGCTTTTAATTGGTTTTTGCAATTTAAGAGTGATTGGAACGTAGAAAAGCCAAGAATCAGGCTTCCTTTGAATGTATAATCTAATTTAGTCTTATCAAAAAATCAAAAATTTGAAGCCTTTAAATTTTTATCCTGGTCCTTCTAAGTTATATCCAAATGTTGAAAAATATGCATTGGATGCTTTTGATAGTGGCATTTTGGAACAGAACCATAGGAGTTTGCCATTTATGGCTATGCTCGAAAACACAATTGAGCTCTTTAAAATAAAACTTGCCGTACCAACCAATTATAAAGTATTTTTCACTTCCTCTTCTACTGAATGTTGGGAAATTTGTGCTCAATCACTTTTTTCTGGGAAAATTCAATTTTTGTATAATGGTGCATTTGGTAAAAAATGGTTTAAATATGCAGTAACTAATCCTCAAGTAAATTCAATTTTAAATTTTAAAAAATCTGAAATTAGAGGTTCTCGTTTTTTTATTGATAGCCAAGTAAATGAACTTGAAATAGACAAAGAAAATAACGTGCTTTGTGTGGTAGGAAGCGAGACTTCAAATGGAACGAGCATTTCCACAGATTCACTTAAGTCTTTAAATAAATCTTGTCCTAATGCATTATTAATGGTTGACGCTACTTCATCCATGGGAGGAGATTTCCTTGATTTCTCATCAGCTGATGTTTGGTTTGCCTCTTCGCAAAAATGTTTTGGATTACCATCTGGCTTGGGAATATTGGTTGTTTCTCCAAAAGCACAAGAACGAGCAATTGAAATAAATGAACGGAATCATTACAATAGTCTAATTTTTATTGAGGAAAATTTCAATAAATTTCAAACGAATTATACTCCAAATATTTTAGGTATTTATTTGTTAGGAAGGCTACTTGAAGATATTTTGCCTATTCAAGAAATTTCAGAGAAGCTGTTTAATAGAGCAAGTTTTTTATATTCAGAAATAGCTAAAATTCAAAATTTAGAATTGCTGGTTCAAAACCCATTAACAAGGTCTAAAACGGTAATAGCAATAAAAAGCGAAAGTGCTAATTTGATTTTAGCTGAAGCGAAAAAAAGAAATATTTTAATAGGAAATGGATACGGGGAATGGAAAGAAAATACGTTTAGAATAGCCAACTTTCCTGCTATTTCTGATAGAGAATTTGAAATATTATTACTTTTCCTAAAAACTATTCTGTAATTTCAAATAATATACTTAAGTTATGCATTTTGACCCAAAAGAAATTTTATCTGTTTCATTAATTCTTTTTTCGATTATCGATATTCTGGGCTCTATTCCAATAATTTTAAATTTAAGAAAAAAAATTGGACATATTAATGCAGAAAGAATCACGCTAATTTCCGGTGGTTTAATGTTAGGCTATTTGTTTCTTGGCACCAAGATTTTACAACTTTTTGGGGTTGATATTAAATCATTTGCTGTGGCAGGTGCCTTAATATTACTTATTATTGGTTTTGAAATGATTTTGGGTCGCGAGATTTTTAAGCATAGTTCAACAAATCAAGGTAAAGCTAGCTCTATTGTTCCTTTAGCCTTTCCAATTATTGCAGGAGCAGGAACTATGACTTCCCTGCTCTCCTTAAAAGCTGCTTATCACGATGAAAACATTATTGTTGGTATTTTCGTAAATCTACTTCTAGTGTATTTAGTTTTAAAATCTTCTTCCTGGTTAGAAAGGAAAATTGAACCAGGTACAATTGAAGTACTTCAAAAGGTATTTGGATTGATTTTATTGGCAATTGCAATAAAATTAATTAAAACAAATTTGGTTTAGAGTTACTTTTTTTTAGAAATCCAAGAAGTATAAATAATTGAGCAAGCCCGTAGGTACTCATTATTAAGAATGAGCTTTGGGGAAGATTTTCGATGAATTTATTAAATGCAATTAGTTAATCAGATATAATAAATAATACCGCACCAAAACTTTTTAATGGATATCCAAATGATGATTTTTTTCGGTTAACTGCCACTATGCCCATGAAACTAATCACAATACAATACATTGAAACTGGGAGTATCAATTCATTTGATATATAAGGTTTTAGG
>JANNWE010000064.1:0-7619 GCA_031414675.1 Cytophagaceae bacterium | reverse complement strand
ATTTTACTATTTTTAAGGATTTTAGAAATCAATTTTAGAAATATTGAAATAAACCTACGATTTTTTAAGGAGGAGCAATTGGTTTCATTTTCCTTATCTGTTAAATTAATTTTACTATTAAATGAACCTTTAATTTTCTTTGGTAGGAAAAGAAAACCACATAGATTACTCCATTTTTTATGATTATTAATTCAAAAAACTTACTATATGCACAAATGGAAAATAAGGGGATTATAATAGACTGAAGGAATTCGACTAAAGCAGCTATTTTTATCTTAAATTAACTGAAAAATAGACAATCCACCTTTGGTCTATTAAGCACAATTAAAATCCATTTGAGAAGACTCAAAAGCAATTAAATCAAGGCATTAGTTTTAAATAACTATTTTAATTTCCAAAATAAATTTATACATTTGGTACAATTTTTGAACCTTATTTCTAGTTTGATTAAAGAAAATTACATTGTATAAATTTAATTCTTTAATTAAATAATATTCAGTTTCAACATCTTTTACTTTCGATAAATAATAAAAAACATGGAAAAAGTAGTGAAGTTTTACGTTTTTATGGTACTATTTACTAGTGTAGTCTCATGCAATAGCATTGAAAATTATGTCCAACCTTCCGAAGTCTCTCTTGAAAAAATGAATAGCGTTATAAAGGAGAACTACCCTGAAGCGAAAGAAGTAGTTATTAATCTCTTAGAAAAAGACTTACTTTTTAAGGCAGATTTCAAGATTGATAAAGATATTTATAGTTCTGTATTGAATGAAAATGGCAAAATGATAGAAACTTTGAAAAGTTTAAATGGAATTGAAATTTTGCCTGAAAATGCTCTTAATTATGTCAAAAACAAATTTGTAAATTATAATGCAAAAAATTCTTTTGCAAAAATTAGCGGAAAATCATTGGAAGGATATAAAATTATTCTTTCTCAAAATTCTCAAAATCAAATACTTATGTTTGACAATGAAGGTAACACCCTAATTGAAATTACAAATTTTCTAACTCCCTCCAACACAAATGTGGCTGGAATTAATACTCCAACTATAGCTTATTCTACTACCACCGACCCTATTAATTTAATTGTTGTTGATTTTAAAACTCTTCCTCAAAATATACAAGATTACTTTAAAGATGGCTCAAAAGGCGAAGTGATTTCAGCGGCTATCTATTTAAATACGAAAGATAAAAGCTATGTGGTGGTTACAAAAAAATCTGATAAAAAAATTCAGCATTTGTTTGATAAAAATGGCGTATTTGTCTCTACTATTGAAACAAATAGTGGGATTAATATTTTGCCAACCCCATCAAAAGACAAACCAGTTAATGACATCGTTGGAGAAAACTTTGGCAAGGAAAACATCCCAGCAAAAATTCTTGAATATCTAAATAAAAACTTTGCAGGATGGTCTTTTCAGAAAGGTTATTTAAAAAGAATAAAAGGAGGTGATATACTTAATTATGATATTGTAATTTCTTTTGGAAAAGATCAAACCTATATTCTTTCTTTTGACAAAAATCAAGACATTATTAAGAAAGAATTATTAAGCGGCGGTTCAGCAGTTGTAAACTCGGAGGGTATTTCAGAAAATATGCTAATACAAAATGTGCCATCTAAACTTAAAGATGCCATTACACTTCAATTTGGCACATGGACCTATATGAAAGGCTTAATACAAAAAAATAAAGAAGGTGTAATAATTAGCTATTACGCAGTAATAGAATCTGGAAGTGATAAAAAAGTATACTATTTAACCTATGACCCCAACTTTAAACTAATCAAAAAGGAAGTATCTGGACAGCCAACTACCCCGCCTGTTGTTAAAGTTAACACTACAGAACTGCTAACAATTACTACTTTACCTACCAAGATAAAGGAGTTTTTAAACAAAAATCATTCCATTTGGAATCTGGAAAAAGGCTTGTTAGAAAAAGATGAAAAAGGAAATATTATAAATTTTATTGTCGCTATTACAGCAGATGGAAAACTTATTTATTATACTTTCGATAAAAACATGGATATTATCCCAAAAAATACTTCTGGCGGAATTCCTGAAACAAATACTTCTATCGCTATCATAGAATCAAAATTAGCCCCGGAAATTAGAGCAATATTAGATGTTAAATTTAAAGGTTGGGTTTTTGGAAGTGCATTTGGCTTATACAATTCAAAGAAAGAAATTGAAAGTTATAAAGTAATTATTGGAGTAGGATCTATAAAATATGCTGTTTTGTTTGATAAAGAATATAAATTTTTAAGCTTTTCCAAATTGAGTTAAAAATATATTTTAAACTAGCAAAAGCCAGAGTAATTAACTGCTTTTAAAAAAAACTATCCTTTATCAAAGAACTTAAAAAGTATATTTTAAAGTTGGTAAAGTAAGACCAATGAGCCATCTAGGGTTTGATATAAGTTGGTTTTTTACTATTTCACAGTTTTTACTGTGGCTTTTTTGTTCAGTATTTCCAATAGTATAGCTTACTTTTTTATAAGTTTTTGAACATACGTTCGACTTTCATCAACGATCTTTACGATATAAATTCCATCTGAATAGCCTTTTAGGTCTATAATTTCGTTCATTTTTTTCGACTTTCTATTTAATAGCATTTCACCGGATTCATTATACAAGGAGATAATATATTCACCATTAAAATTATTTTTGATAGTAAACTCCCCATTGGAAGGATTTGGATATACAACCATTAAATTGTCACTCTGCTCTTTATTCAATATTAAATTAAGCGATGCTGCCTCAGTAATCAAAAAGTCATCGAAATATGCGGTATAAGAACCTGTTTCCGTGTGCTCATATTGAATAATAAGGCCAACTAAAGTATCTCCTAACATCAATCCTTTGCCAAATTCGCAGGTAAACTGTTCCCAACCAGCTCCTCTTGTTCCATGAGCCACTGAGGCATTCATATTGACGCCATTTTGGTCAGTATAACCCAGTGAACTCAATTTTTTCCCGCTTTTTGTAATTAAATCAACAAAAACATATCTACCCAAATCACTCTCGGTCTTTTTCCAAAATGAAATCTTTAGATTATTTGTAATAGGGATTTTTAATTCTGCTATTAGATTACTATAAATAGCTGGAGTATTGGTGTTAATGGTTCCGCTGACTTTAACTGAATAAAGTCCATTTCTAGTATTTTCTAATTGAATATC
Source organism: Cytophagaceae bacterium (assembly GCA_031414675.1). Lineage (GTDB taxonomy): Bacteria > Bacteroidota > Bacteroidia > Cytophagales > Spirosomataceae > Leadbetterella. The sequence continues at coordinate 4,444 of JANNWE010000064.1, read as the reverse complement.
GCAAAACGGATTTATAATATTCGGTGAATTTGTCACTACTGCAGATTTATAGAAGCAAGGATCAATATTAAAAGTGCCTGTGTTTTGAGCTACACCTGCTACATAATTATAGGCGGTGGTTCTTTTTTCGAAACTATTGCGATAATATATTGGTCCTAATGAATACGGAACAGGCACTGTATTTGTCGCAGCTTTCTTTCCTTTCAGCATTTCTATTGTTGCTTGAGCCACACGAAGTTGAAAATCGGAGGAACACCAAATTCCATCGGCACTGGAAGTTAAAAAATATTGGTCTGTAGGAATCATGGTCCAATCTGTTGCATTTTTCATTATGCCTGTCCCTTCATCATATTCGTCAAACATGGCAAAATACATCGCATTAAATCCCGTTTTTTTGATATTTAAAGCTTGTCGCCACATAAATTCTCCCCCATTTCGCGGAGCCGAGTTTACTAGACCCGCATTCCACTGGGACCATGCAAAGCCTGGAAAAATAACGGGCAAATATTTTATTTTTAAATCATCGCACAGACTTTTATCCGCTGCCATTGTACTCACTTGGTTATCGGCTCCGGCAAGGTCTTTAAAACGGCCAGGCATCCAAGGTGAAATCATATCGTATTCAGGATAAACTTTTTCAAAACTTTCTTGATCGGCTAAAAGTGCTTGAGAAGGCCCTTTAGCATCTCTTGTATTTGTTCTCCAATACGTTGGAGTGCCCCCAATAACGTAACACCCGCGTGATTTCAAAAATCGAATTAAAGCAATGGTTTCCGCCGCCGTGCCCGGATGCTTACCGGTAAATCCTGGACCCCAAAGTTGCACTACTGGCTTATTACCTACCTTGGCATAGGCTGGAGATGCTGTTAAATTATTGTTTTGTTCTACATTATAAACCCAATCGAACTTAATAATATCATCCCATGTGGCCTCCATTCCGGTGGAGGAGATGTCATAACAAATGTAAAACAAACGGCCAGTTGATTCAGCAGCCTGTTTAATTTTGAGGGGGGTCGCATTAGGCGAATTGATGATAGCTCCTCCGATATTACCAATAAAACGCTGAACTGCAGCACCATCTATGCCATACTCTTTCATCCATTTAAAATGGGTATCAATCACCGTTTTGTTAGTTGAATTAAATAATTTGGAAGGATTGCCATTGCCTAAATTAGCTAAAGAAGTTTGTGCCAAATCTGTATCGAGGTATTCAGTTACATCTGGATATATTTCAAAACTCAACTTATTGGGAGCAGGTGGGGTTGTACCGCTCCAGTGATTCCAACCCGAGGTAGCGTTACCGGTTTTAAACCAAGCCTGATAGCCAACCACCGATTTCCCTATAAATTCTGAATATGCACTCGCCGATACCGTGGGAATTGGCTCATTTTCTTCTTTTAAAGTGCCAATTGCAATGGCTATTTCTTTTATGTAGTTATTTCCAATACCGTTTATTCGAAAATCCGAAGCGTTATTTTGGGCATTTCTAAAGGATGCATTTGTAATTGCCACAGTTACTGTAATCCAAGCATTAGTATTTGTTTTTGTTATGGCATTTGACTTATAATTTACCCCATCGTTTGCATTGTATTGTAAATTAATCGTACTAGTTCCCTCGTCATAAAAAGTTATGTAAAAAATCAGATTGTTTTGAGTAGAAGGAATAATTGCATCAGAAACATTAAAATAGGCATATTTTTTATCAGGAATCTGGCGACACTGTAAGCCATCTTTTGTGGTTTGAACGGTATAGGGTTCGCTATTGGGGTCAGTTACTGTAAAATGTGTTAAATTTTTAGATACCACCGGTTCTGATAAAATGATAACGGCTATAGGCGAAGGGATTGCCGCATAAAGGATATTACAGTAGCATAAAATGAAAATAAACAATGAAATTTTCATGAAAATAAGTTTTAATTTTATTATATGATTCATGGTATAATGAAATGATTTTGTTCGAAAATAATATTAGTTATTCCTCAAATTGTTAAAGTAGTATTTTCTATTTAATGTCGTTTGGTTAAGGAATTTGTGATTAATTAAACCTCACCCTAAATGTAGAAATAAATTTGGCTTTTTTAAAGATTGCTAAAGGAAAAGTGAATCCATATGTATTTCAAAATCTATAAAAGAAGAAAAAAAAACAGTTTGGCTTTTAAACAAATATTTTCTACCTGATTGTTTATCAGAAAAAAAAAACGGGCTTGCCTAGTTGTTACCTCAAATCCAAAATAGCATTCATTTTAATCAAGTCCTCTTTATCAACACTTAGGTGATTTCAGCTGTCATTCTATTTCTTAACAATGCAATGAGGCCGAGCAAAGGTCCAATGCCAAGAAACATATAAATATATTGATGATTAATAGTATCTGAAAGCCAATTAATAAATTGAATACTAACGATTGTTATAGAGAATCCAATGCAATTTACTATGGTCAGAGAAGTTCCTCTCGATTCCTCTGGAGCATTTTGAGCTACTAAACTTGAAAATAAAGGCGAGTCAGCGATAACAAATAGACCCCAAAAGAACAGAAAAATAATGAATAGGATAGGTGAAGGAGAAAATAAAAAAAGAGGGCAACTAAAACAGGATAAACAGGATAAAAACAAAGATAAAGTTGCAATTTTTTTTGCACCAAAATAGGAAGATAGTATTCCACTAAAAACACAAGCTATTGCACCAGAGGCAATTATTAAAAAAGATAGTAAAGCAACATTAAGATGAATTTCGGGATATTTAGTATTATACACCGACAACATGAGCGGAACAAACGCCCAAAAGGTATAGAGTTCCCACATGTGTCCAAAATATCCTATAGCTACTGATCGGAAATTCTTATTTTTAAAGCCAGATAAAAATTCTGTCCAAATAAATTTTTGACCAGATTTGCGAAAAGGGCCATCAGGAACAAACAACAAAATGGCAAATCCTCCTATAAAAGACAGCAAAGTAGTGGTATAAATGATATATTTCCATGGAAAGCCAATACTTAAGTTTTTCAGTAAATGAGGAAACGCCGTACCCAAAACCAAAGCGCCAACTAAGAACCCCAGAGATTTTCCTAATCCCCTTTGATAATAATCCGAGGCTATTTTCATACCAACGGGATATATACCTGCAAGAAAAAAACCAGTTAGAAATCTAAAAAGAAATACTTGTGTAATTTCAATTCCATTTATACTTATGCCAAGATTAAAAATTCCAGCTAAAATAGAACTACAAAAGAATACTATTGATGGAGAAAAACGATCTGAAATAGCGAAAACAGCGAAAATAAAAGTACCAGAGATAAATCCTAGTTGTATGGCACTTGTAAAGTGGGCCAAAAAATTTGGACCTAGATTTAGGTCAATTGCGAGTTCAGGAATTATTGAATTACCGGCAAACCAAAGTGAAGTGCACAAAAATTGAGAAACTACAATAACCGGTAATACAAATCTCATATCAACTGTTTTTATACCTATTAAAAAAGTATTTTAGCTTAGCTCAAAGTACCTCCAGTTTCAAAAGCTTGGTATATAATCTAATTTTACTTATAACCTGTTTGTCAAAATTGTGAGTAAGATAGGCTAAAATTTGTTATCTTATTTTTAAACCAAATTTAGTTACTTTAATTTTAGATTGTAAACAGCCCTTTAATTTTATTATGGTTTTGATTTTAAATACGCTCCCATTTGGAATTGGTAAGTATTTATTAAATGAAGTTGACCACTTATGCCGATTAGTATGAACTATTTAGTTGCAATTCAAAATTTACCCCATTTTGTTCGATGTATGTTATACCAAATAGACCAGCCAATTAAAATAGCGAAAGGTACAGAAATTGCAAAAGAGTAGGATATCAATTGAACCGAATTTAATCCATGAGCTAATTCTCTAACAAAATATTCGGTAGCACCAGCTGCCCATAATCCAAGGGCTGCACCAGTCATTCCTTTTATATGTTGTTGAATACGACCACGTGGAGCTGGCTTTTTAAACATGGGATATAAACCAAAAATAAGACAAAACATAGAAACGATTATCAATATATGAAAGACACTAGGTTTACCATTATTGAAATCATAAATAAACAAGGCTGAAATATTTACAACCAGAAGAGATCCAGAAAATACGTAGCCAATAGCCTTATGCAGTTTAGTGCCTTTTGAAGCTAATAGCAAATATGCCCCCGTTAATAGTCCACTAATAGCCATAACTACATGAAAAGCCCCTGCAATAGAATGAACCCATCTAGAAATCTCAATCATAATCGTTTTAAATTAGAGTAAGCTAAAAAATAAATTACTATGCTGTTTTTGGTTTAGCTATCGGTTTTCCATATTTTTTATTTACTACCCAAATGTACAAAGGGAATAAACATGGGGACATCCTTCCCACCCAAGCTGGGAAAATATAGGAAATAACCAATCCAATTATGAAAATAACCGGCATCATCCAACT
>JANNWE010000063.1:0-12623 GCA_031414675.1 Cytophagaceae bacterium | reverse complement strand
AATCAATAGAATCAATAACACCAAAAGTGTAGCAACACCCGTTACGGCAGTTCTACTTAATGTACTATTCAATGCATTGTTAATGGTTGTAGCAATTGGCTCTTTTGCAGAACCTTTTTCTCTAAGATATTCTCTAATACGGTCAAAAATAACTACCGTATCACTCATTGAATAGCCCATTAATGTCAATACGGCACCCACAAATGCTTGATCAATATCTAGGGAGAATGGTAAAAATCCATTCAATATTGAGAAAATACCCAAAATTACTAAAACATCATGAAAAAGAGCTACGACCGCTCCAAATCCAAAAGCCAAGCTCCTAAAACGAATATAGATATAAATAAAAGTTAGAATCAAAGCATACATAATAGCTTTTAACGAAGACCAGATGGTGTCATTGGCAATAGTAGGTCCAACTTTTGAAGTAGACTGGATTTTGCCTTTATTACCATTTAATTTGGTCATTGCACTTTCCAAGTCAGCATTTATTTGTTTTTCTACTTCAGGCTCTGTATTGTCAATTTTATAAGCCGAAGTTATTTTTACTTGATCAAAACCACCATACGTTTTAACTTCTGGTGATGAGCCCGGAAATACCGCAGCTGCAGCTTGCCTTACTTCCTCTGTATTTACTGATTTTTCAAACTTCACAACAAATGTTCTACCACCTTTAAAATCTACACCTAATCCAAATCCTCTAATCCCAATAGAAACCGCCCCAGCTAGAATAATTACCGAAGAAATGATATAAAATGTTTTTCTTTTCTGAATGAAATCAATTTTTGAATCTTTAAATAATTTCTCAGTCCAAGCGGTTTTAAAATTAATTGTTTTGCCTCTTTTAATACTATTTTCAAAAAACAATCTAGAAACAAATACTGCACAAAACAATGAAGTAAAAATACCCCAGAATAATGTTGTTGCAAATCCTTGCACTAATCCAGTTCCGAAAATCATTAGGATTACCGCGGTAATTAAATTGGTTACGTTGGAGTCAATGATGGAAGGCATAGCATGTTTAAAACCATCTCTTACCGCAGTAACAAAGGTTTTCCCCATAGTGAGTTCTTCTTTAATCCGTTCATATATCAGTACGTTTGCATCCACAGACATACCCACAGACAAAACTAAACCTGCAATGCCATGAAGTGTCATAGTAGCACCGAATGAAGCTAAAATACCTAAAAGCAAAAATAAGTTAACAATTAAGGCAACATTGGCTATCCAACCTGCTTTGCTATAATAAACCATTACAAAAATTAAAACTGCCACTAATCCCAGTAATGAGGAAATAACTCCGGCATTTACTGCTTTTGCTCCAACCGAAGCTCCAATTATTGCTTCTTCAATAATACTAGTTGGAGCTGGCAATTTACCTGCTTTCAACACATTGGCAAGGTCTATGGCCTGATCTATACTAAAACCTCCTGAAATACTAGAATTTCCGCCTGAAATTTCTTGATTTACATTTGGTGCAGAATACACATAGCCATCCAAAATTATGGCTACACTTTTACCAATATTTGCTCCGGTTAAAGCTTTCCATTTACGTGCACCTAAAGCATTCATTTGCATTGACACATCTGGCTTTCCAGTTGTAGGGTCATAATCTTGTTTTGCATTGGTAATCACATCGCCTTCAAGAGGTGCATTTCCAACATCTTTTACAGTATAAATACTCACAATTTCCTCACCAGTAGTTGGGTTAACTTGAGGACTAACATCATACATAAATGTCATATTGGAAGGAAAAACTCCCTGCACTTCTGTACGTCTTAAAACCGAATTAAGTCTAGACGAATCTTTAGTCCTTACGGCTAAACCACCTGTTGGAGAGCCAATAAATATATTAGCTAAACTATTTTTATTTAATGAATCAACTTTGGTTGAGTCACCTCCACCACTCTTTAATGCAGAAGCTAGACCATTCTTTGTGGTATCAGCTTTTTGAATTTTAGATGTCACATTGGAAAGTTTTTCTTCCAAATCAATTTTATTCAAGATGGCAGTAAAAGCCGTAAAAGACTGATTTAAATCTTGAATGCTATAAACTTCACAAAACTCAAGTTTTGCAGCTCCAGAAAGTAATTTTCTAACTCGCTCCGGATTATCAACACCAGGTAATTCAACTTGAATACGATTAGAACCGGGGATTCTGGATAAGTTTGGATTGGCAACACCAAATTTATCAACCCTAGTTTGAATTACTCGAAAAGATCGATCAAATGCTCCATCAACCTCTGCTTTAATAAATTTAACAACTTCACCGTCCGATGAATTTAAATTTAATACGTCTCTATTTGCACTTGTAGCAAAAACAGAAGACAATTTTGTGTCGGGTGCTAATTTTTTATACTCGCCAACAAACAAATCTACATAATTAGTGGAGCTTGTAACAGAAAGTTCTTTCGCTTTAATTATAGCCTGAGCAATTCTAGGATCACGAGCTCCGCTCGACAAAGCTTTTATAATTTCGGTAGGCGAAACCTCCAAAATTACATGCATTCCTCCTTGAAGATCTAAGCCTAATCCTAATTCTTGTTTAGTTAAATCTTCCAGAGTTGAACCCAAGAACACCTCTTGTTTCCAAAGAGAATCTAGATACCTTTGTTTTTTATATTGATCAACTTTTCCAGATTTACCCGTAGCATAAGTAACAGCATCTTTTCTAATATCATTTACTTTCCAAGTTCTTAAAAGATAATACCCACTTATTAGAACAATTACTAGTAGGAGTATTGAAATTCCAAATTTATTTCTCATATTTTTTTTGGCTCTTTCCCCAAAAGAGCAATTAATTCTGTTTCAAAGTACACGGGGATTATGTACTAATTTTTATTATTTATTTAAAAAAGGATTAAGAAAATACAATATAAAATCAGGGAGCATTAATAGCAATATGATGCTCAAAAAGTTTTTCGAAGTAAGAATTTCTGAATAAAAATCGAAGATGGGGAAATATGACATGATTTTCTAGGTAAAAAAGAAAAACAGTCTGAAGATAAATCAAATCAAATTTCTGGAAATCAAAATCGTAAGAAGGAACAACAATTTCTGGGCTAATTTGTGATAATTTAGCACTCTCTGGTTGATCACTATCAGTTTTGGCCTTTTTTTCGGGTTCAAAATGAGATACATTTCCAGCCGACAAATGTGCTGAAAGCACACTTATAAGTAGGATAATCCCTGTTAATTTTGATATAAATCTAGTTTTTTTCATTATTAAAGCACAAATCTACAACGATTTTATAAGAAAAGTCAAGAAAAGCGCCAAAAATGTAATTTTTATGAGAAGCGTTTGCTTTTTTTATGGAAAATCACAGTGATTTCACCAATTCCTGTTTTGAAAAATATACAATTCCTAAATTTTTATTGCAATTAGCCAACGACAAAAATCTTTTGTCAATAAAAAAAGTAAAAACTAAAATTGAATCACTTATTTGTTGAATATTATTACTCATTTGCTCTTTATTTTTTATCCCATAACAATAGGCTTCTAAAAGATCTTTGAGTTTATTATTTTTAAAATCAGATAAAACAATGTTTTCGGTGTTTAATAAGTCAAACTTTTTAATTACTGGCTTTTTAAACTCAAATTTACAATTAGCATTTACAATTTTGTTTTTCAAAAGTTGGTTAATAATTTCATCTCCTTCTTTTTCTGCTTGATGGACGATGTCTACTTCTTTTACTTTCTTTATTTTATAATTACCCATTTTTTCTTTTACCCTTGCAGTATCCACTCTTTGAACATTCCCACAAGAGAAATTCAAAAAAATAACAATCAAAAAGCTAATATTTTTCATATTTTTAAGGAATTAACAAACTGGAGTCACCAAAGCTAAGAAATCGATAATTATTATTTAAGGCTTCATTATAAATCTCTTTCCATTTTTGCTCACCTATCAATGCGGCTACTAATAGCAACAAAGTAGAATTAGGTTGATGAAAATTTGTAACAATTCCTTTACAAATTCGAAAAATATAACTTGGAAAAATCATTATTTCAGTATTTCCCACTAATTCTAATAAATTATTCTTTTGCATGTGCAGGAGTACAGCATTTAAAGAATCAGTAAGTGAAATTTCTTTGACTATACTGTACGGAAACAACTTCTCAATAAAAAAAACAGTATCTTCTCCCTTATTTAATATTAATTTAACCCCAAACCAATACAAACTTTCCAATGACCTCATAGAAGTTGTACCAATTGGAATTACGTTAGAACTATTTTTAAGTAATTCTATAATAAACTTTTGTGTGAATGCCATTTGCTCGCCATGCATCGGATGTTCTAGCGCATTTTTAACTTTTACAGGCATAAATGTTCCAGCCCCAACATGTAAGGTTATAAAATTTCTTTGTATATTTTTCTCGTCTAAAGCTTTAAAAACCCGTTCAGTAAAATGTAATCCCGCGGTAGGTGCTGCAACAGCCCCGTCATTTTCAGAATAAATAGTTTGGTAATCTACAATATCACTTATTTCTGCCTCTCGGTTCAAATAAGGAGGCAAAGGAATGCTTCCAAATGAGTTTAGTATTCCTGCGAAGCTAGCGTTTCCATGCCATTCAAATTTAACAAAATTTAAATCATAATCTGCCCAAGAAATAGTAATAGTTAATTCAATCCCGTCAACATCAATGGTATTATTTAATGTTTCTTTGGATTTCCATTTTTTTTTATTTCCTATCGTGCATTCCCAAATTACACAATTTTTGGCTTCCATTGTTTCAGAAATAACACCACTTGGAAAAATAGGATTAAGTAAAAAAACTTCTATTTGTGCTCCGCTTTCTCTAAAAAAATACAGTCTTGCGGGAATAACTCTGGTATTATTAAACACCAAAAATGTATTGGAAGGCAATAAATTGGAAAGGTCAGTAAATATATGATGAGATATTTCCCCCTTATTTGAAAACAATAGTTTGGAGTGGTCTCTAATTTCTACAGGATATTTTGCTATTCTATCCTCAGGTAAAGCATAAGAAAAGTCGTCAATATTTATTTCTGAAATCATAAAAATTAATCATCGGAAGGCTTAGGATTCGTAAAAAGTAACTTAAAAGGCAAAATAAAAATTATAATAAGTAAAAGAAATGCCCCCAAAATTAATAGCCAATTATAGTTGAAATCTAGTTTTTGCCCTTTGTTAGAATTAATGTTATTTAAACCTAGAATAACAAATATTAAAAATGTATTTACAGTAGCCACAAAGCCACTTACCCAACCGTGAAAAAGCTTTTTCAAAGATTGAGGTTCATTAGCCCATTTAGAAGAAGGATTTATCTTTAAAAAATCTACCTTTTGAAGCTGAGTATCTAATAAAGACATTAAAAAGTTAAAACCGAAAACCAAACCAGCTGCCCAATAAAAAAAGTTTTCCTTTTCCGTAAATTTCTCTGGTTTTCCTAGGGTATCATGACTGATAGCGATGGACTCAGGCAAATTAGTATAACAAAACAAAACTACCATTGCCAACATCACCAAGGAAATTCTTTTCCCAAATCCAAAAAATATATTCGTCATTTGTTTTTAATTGTACTTTAAAAAAAAGCGGTTTATTTGAACCTTTAAATAAGTTACAAAGTTAAAACACAAGCACTAGCTTATTTGTTTTTACTGAAAAAAATGTCAAAAATATATACAAAAACCGGAGATTTAGGATCCACCTCATTAGTTGGAGGCACCAGACTAAGAAAAGACCATGAAAAAATAGAAGCTTATGGCACAGTGGATGAGCTAAATGCATGGATTGGTGTGCTTGCTGACGCAAAAGAAAACATCAGCAGAATTTTAATTCTTCGTGAAATTCAAGATCGATTATTTACAATAGGTGCTGAACTGGCTTCAGAGGCAGAGCAAAATAAAAGAAAACTTCCAGATCTCTTTGATGTAGATGTAACATTATTAGAAACAGAAATGGACACAATGAATGAAGAGATTCCAACGCTTAGAGCGTTTGTATTGCCGGGCGGACATTCAACTGTGTCATTTGCACACGTAGCTCGCACAGTTTGTCGCCGTGCAGAAAGGCAAGTGATTAGACTTTCAGCTTTAGAAACGGTTAATCCACTAATAATTATCTATTTAAATAGGCTTTCAGATTATCTTTTTGTAGTTTCAAGGAAAATAACCCAAGAACAAAGTAGCCCAGAAATAGCTTGGAAACCTAGAAAATAACCTTAGTTTACTAATACCATTTTTCCGAATTTTTTAGGTCTATGGAATGCTGGCGATTTGCCGGACATGGTAGGACTCCAACATAAGAAATCACAATTTTTCTCATCACATACCCAATCATTAGTCCCATTGGATGCTCTAGAGCGGATTCGAAAAAAATTAATTCTATATTCATTACTAGGACTTTTGCCAATTAAAACCCAAGGAATACTGAGCCTCCCTTTCCAACTATTTTCCGAAAGTATTGTTTGATGCCGAATTCCTGCTTCTTCATAAGGTATCATTTTTTCAATAGTTTGGGCTTCTGCTCCTAAACTTGGATTGCTAATTTTACCTATCCAAAGGGCATTATTAGGATTTATTTCTATTTCTAAATACTTTTTAGAATCGGCATTTCCAGCACTTATAAATATTTCAAAAACTTCTTGGTTATATAATGGGTCATTATGTTTCGTCATTTGATTTTCTGAAACAAATGGATTGTCTAGACAATTGAAATTGACATTAAAAAAATGTTCATCATAGCTAAGACTCACTTCTGTTTTATATGGAGCGATTTCCCCATCTGTAGCATTTCTAAAATAGATTTCTAAAGGACTAGACCACTTATTTTTAGATAAGGAGAAAGCAAAAACTTCGTTATTCATTTTGAAAACTTAATAGTTGCAACAAAAATAAGCTTTTGGATTATAAAAGGAAAACATGATGGTAGATAAACTTAAAGTTTTATTTCTACCATTTTATTATTTGGAAACTGGATAATTAATTTAAAACCGCGAAATCTGTTTGGATACTTCAACTCAATGTCTTGGCTAAACCCAGTATTTTCTAAATTTAATATCAATTCAGGGCAATTCTTTACTTGAATTTTCATAACTATTTAAAAAAAAGTCTGCTAGTTTAGGAAATCAACTAGCAGACTTATTTAAGATTATTACTATCTTATTTCCTCTTCTTCTTTCCAAAATCTTTCATCGAAAGTTCGCCTTTAAAAGCACCAGTAGCGTCAAATCCAAGCACCAGCTTAGTTCCATCAGCCTTTTCTATTACTGCAGCAAAACTACCATCTGTATTTTTAAAAGCTATTTTAATGCTAGATCCAGCATATGTTTTGGTTATATACGCAGAAATACCTGTAGGTAAATTTGCTACCTCAACTTTTTCTCCTCTTTTACCCTTCCCAGATCTTTCTGAAACAAATTTCCCAGCTTTGTCAAACATTAAGCCTTTGTGAGAATTATCTGCTAATGTAATGTGAACTAAAAAATTACCCAGTGAGTCTGTTCCTGCGTGTTTAATTGATGATCCAGCATAATTCGTATTTACATAACTGGTAACAGCGGTAGGCAAAGCGGAAACTTCTATTTGAGTAATTTTACATTTACCGCCTTTAGCGTGTGGCATTGGGGTATCATTAGTAGAAGCCAAAAACATAAAATCAATAGTAGCAGAATCAAACTCATCAGGAGCAAGGCTATTATTTTCACACGAAGAAATAGCAAAAGCCAATCCTAAAAAAGCAACCCAAACTAATCTTAAATTTTTCATAAATTGATAATAATTTTAAAAGTGTTTAAATAAACGTAAGAACTTCTTACAAATAAATTTCAAAGCATAGCAAAAATTTGGTACTGAATAATCTTATTAATAATTCAAAAAAATGTGCTTTCGAATTAATTAGGAATACGGAAAAGGTATAGATTTTTGTTGCCTAGTTATTGAAAAAAATATAAAAGAAGTATATAAATAACATATTATCAATAAGTTATATTTAAAAAAATTATTTTTTTGTTTTAATTATTGAAATTAAAAAGCGATTTTTAGATTTAAAAATTTAATAAGCAACGGAAACACAATAATCTTTCGTATATATTCGTAACAAGTTTAGATTTCAAATTTAAAATTGCCTTTAGTGATATTTAAAAAACCTAAAACATTTAATTTAATTGATGTTTTGGAGGGTTGCATAAGTGAGCGAGGCTCAGCCCAAAAGCAACTCTTTGAACAGTACTATGGCCTTGCAAAAAAAATATGCTTGCGATATTCAGGAAGTAAAGATGAAGTGGATGAAATGATAAATGATGGTTTTATTAAAGTTTTCAACAAAATAAAACTTTTTGACAGAAATCAATCTTTCGACGCATGGTTTAGAACGGTGGTGATTAGAACTTGCATAGATTATTATAGAAAAAATAGCTCTAAAGTGCATTTTATTGACATACAGGATGCCCCTTACATAGAACATAACGACCATCTTATTGAAAAACTTGCAGCAGAAGATATATTGGAATTAGTTCAAAAACTACCCCCCTCCTACCGTCTAGTGTTTTCACTTTATGTGGTAGAAGGATATGCTCATGCTGAAATAGCTGAATTATTAAATATAAATGAAGGAACTTCTAGATCGAACTTGGCAAAAGCCAGAATGAAATTACAAGAATGGGTAAGACTATATTTAGACGAATCAATAAATCAAAATAATCATGTCTGAAAATAACTTTGACGACAACATACGCAAAAAACTAGAATCTATTCAGCCCGAATATGATAGTTCGGCTTGGGAAAAGCTCCGAAAATCTCTTCCACTTCCTTGGTATTCAAGCTTCCTCCGAGAATTTGGAGGCTGGATCTATGGCGGATTAGCCTCTGCCGCATTAATATATACCTATAATTACAATCAAACAATTAAAAAAGAAAACCTATTACTGAATGATAAAATATCTACTATTCAAACTTTAAAAAGCGCTAATTCTGAAAATGATACCATATATATATCCAATAAAGAAATAGATACCATTTATTTAACAAAAGTAATTAGAGAAAAGGTTTTTGTAGGCAGTGAAAACGAACCTTTGTTAGCCAAAGCTAGTAAAGAAGAAATTTTTTCAAATTCTTCAATAAAAGCTAATTCAGAAAAGCAGGAAATAGTTTCAAATACTGTTTTGAAAGAAAGTGGCATTAAAAATTTAGATGCTTCTGAAAATCAAAATAAAATATTGGAAAAAGTGGTTTTGAATAATCCTCAGCCAAATGAAAATAAGGAAGGGGCGATTAAAGTAACTTCAGAATCAAATTCAAAAACTGTAAAAGAAGAAAAAACCGAAGTCGAAAATAAAGAAGTTAAAGAAGTCGAAAAAGAAACGCTAAAAATTGCTGATTTAGTTATTCCTGAAAAAGAAATGCCAAAAGATGAGATCCCAGAGCAGAAGTTTAAACTAAAGAATATTAACGCAAGATTTGGAATTGCAACAGATTATACGGGAAATAGAGCATCAAGTGTGGGACCTGCCATTGAAATATTTATGGGTGAAAAAATAAGCTTTAATACGGGCTTATTTGTAACTGGAAAGAAAGAAGTGGAATTTAAGCAGCCAAAAGATTTTAATTCATTGACTGGTAAACAATTTGAAGACAGATATATTAAATATATTGGTTTAAAGCCTCAAAAAATTGAAAACATTGAAATTACAACTTCAATTGTTAAATTACCTTTATTTATTAATTATTACATTCCTGTAAAAAACAACTTGGCATTTCTACTTACCTCTGGCACAAAACTAGATCTCTCTGTGGTAGAAACCGTGAAATATAAGGCAGAACGTGTAGGAGGAGAAACCTTTATTAATAAATTTGAAAGTCAACATAATCCTAGAGTTTTTAATAGTCTCTACTACGGCATGGGAATTCAATATAATTATAAAAGATTGTTTGGGCAATTTTCCCCTTATTTCGAATTTCCATTTGGACAATCTTCTTTTTTAGTACCTCCTCGACGATTCGGGATAAATGGTTCTTTGAAATTTTCACTTAAGAAATAAGTACACTATTTAAAAATCCTGCTTTATAAAGCAGGATTTTTCGTTTTTATAGGTCAATATTTCTTACCTTTGCAGACTTTTACATAGAAACTTACGTTTCAAAAAAAATAATTTATTTATGTTTAAAAATATCTTAAAGGTTATTCTATTTATTTGTGTTATTACCCCTAGTTTTGCACAATTTAAACCTCGAATGTTTGAATTTGGTCCAAAGGCCGGTGCTCAAATAACTGGAATAAAAAATTTCGATACTACAACTATTGATAAAAAAATATCATTCCTTTATCAAGGAGGTATTTTCACTCGTTTTAACTATAAAAATTTTAGCTTACAACCAGAATTTATCTATCAAGTTAAAGGTGCCACTTTTAAAACTCCTCAAGCCAAACAATCCTATAAATATTTCTCAACTCCAATTTTATTTGGAATAACTCCATTAAAAGGTATTTATTTTGAAACAGGTCCAGAATTTAGCTGGGCATTAAATCAAGGATTTAAAAAAGATGGAGTCACCATTTATGGCCCAGATGCGGCTACAGACAAATCTTGGATTATTGGAACCAGAATAAATATGTTGGATATGTTTTCTCTGGCAAGTTTAAATATTAGATACACGTACGGTCTTACCAATGTCTCTACTAGTAAAAGAGGAGTAACACCACTTGATTTAAGAAATAGGGCACTTCAAGTTACATTTAGTTATACTTTTTCCGAATATTACAGATGGAAAAAGAAATATGGTGCAAAGAAAAGGAAATAAGCATGAATTTTATTGAAGAATTAAAGTGGAGAGGAATGTTGCAAGATGCAATGCCTGGCACGGAGGAACAATTACAAAAAGAATCAACGGGAGGTTATATAGGTTTTGATCCAACTGCAAAATCTTTACATATTGGAAATCTTGCTACCATAATGTTACTCAAGCATTTTCAGCTCGCTGGCCACAAACCTTACGCATTAATTGGTGGAGCAACAGGTATGGTTGGTGATCCTTCTGGAAAAAGTGCAGAAAGGAATTTTCTTTCCGAAGAGGTCCTAAGAGCAAACCAAGAAGCTATTAAATTACAATTACAACGATTCTTAGACTTTGATTGTGGAAAAAATTCTGCAGAAATAGTCAATAATTACGATTGGTTTAAAGAAATGGGTTTCCTACAATTTCTAAGAGAGGTGGGTAAGTTCTTAACCATAAACTACATGAGCTCAAAAGATTCTGTAAAAAATAGAATTACTACTGGCATTTCATTTACTGAATTTTCATATCAACTCTTACAAGGTTACGACTATTATCATTTGTATAAACACAGGGGTGTAAAACTTCAAATGGGGGGTTCAGACCAGTGGGGAAATATCACCACAGGGACTGAACTAATCAGAAGGAAAGAAAACGAGAACGATGAAAATGCTGGCTATGCGGCTTTTGCACTAACCACCCCTTTGGTTACTAAATCGGATGGAACAAAATTTGGAAAATCAGAAGCTGGAAACGTATGGCTTGACCCAGAGATGACTTCTCCATATCAGTTTTATCAATTCTGGATTAATCAAACAGATGCCGACAGCCCAAGACTGCTGCGTGTTTTTACTTTATTTAGTAGTAAAGAAATTGAAAAAATAGAAGCAGAACATGCTTTAGCCCCACATTTAAGAATAGCACAAAAAGCATTGGCTGAAGAAGTCACGGCCAGAGTGCATGGTCAGCATCAATTTAATTTGGCTGTAAAAGCTTCTGAAGTATTGTTTGGCAAAGCCACTTTAACTACGCTTCAAAGTTTGGATGAAAACACATTTAAAGAAATTTTTGAAGGTGTCCCTCAAACAATGATTTCTACAGAAGATTTAGCAAGTTGTGCTGATATTCTTGAACTATTATCTTCTGCAACTAACAATGAAATTTATACTTCAAGAGGAGAAGCCAAAAGGGCCATTCAAGGAAATGCCGTAAGTTTGAATAAAGAGAAGGTTACTGATGAACGAATGTTACCTTCTCAAATAACATTACTCCAAAATAAGTATATTTTGGTGGGTAAAGGCAAGAAGAATCATATTGTGGAAGTAAGATAGCTTTTAATATTCCCCTTTCTGATGTTTTTGATTTACGGAAGAAATTTAATTCTATCCCTATTTTTTAAAAGGCATTTATTACTTTTTTCCCGTAATACAATGAATGAAATTAATATTCTTTCATTTTATCTTCCAGTTCCCTCAAAAAATCCTTGGGATTATCTAAGAATGACTTTGTGATTTGATAATGCATAGTTTCTCTATAGGTTATTTGAGAAATTTTCCCATCTAGAAAATTAAATATCTGAGCATCAGGCAAAGCCATAATGATGGGTGAATGGGTAGCAATAATAAATTGAGAGCCATTTTCTTTTATTTTATCTAGGATTAAAGCCATCAAACTCAATTGGCGTGCAGGAGAAAGGGCAGCCTCGGGTTCGTCGATAATATAAAGTCCTTTTCCAGTAATTCTTGTTTTAAAAAACTTTAAAAAACCTTCTCCATGGCTCATAGCATCTAAGTTATCACTATATCGATCGGTTATTGCCTTTCTTTCGCTAATTAATGGAGAAAGTGCCAATTTTAAATCGCCGCCATTCCAAGTTTCTTTTACTTC
>JANNWE010000062.1:0-2074 GCA_031414675.1 Cytophagaceae bacterium | reverse complement strand
ATATAAAAAGAAAGGTTTTGTCTGGTTTCTTTCCACAAACGATACAGCCTCCCTTGAAAAAGCATCGGTTAAATATTCTGTCTCATCTACTGGCGTATAATTGCTATTCAATTTTGTTCTGTAACTTTCACTTTCGCCAATAGCATCTTCGGGATTTTGAAGCGTCCAATATTGGGGAAAATACTGATGACCACCACCCAAAAATCCAAAAAACTCATTGAAACCACGTTTTAAAGGATGCAAAGATTTATGAGCTCCCAGATGCCATTTGCCCACAAGCATACTGTTATAACCTGAACGTCCCAAAACATCTGCCATCGTTTCTTCATTCAGAGATAAACCCATCGTACTGTCGGCTGGAACGTAGAGTGGATTTCGTTCATAGCCAAAACGATATTGATAACGACCAGTGAGTAAACCCGCCCGGCTTGGACTGCATACACCAAAAGTTACATGACCAGACGAAAACACAACGCCAGCTTTGGCAATGCGGTCAATATTGGGTGTCGGAATATCTTGACAACCATTAAAACCAACATCATTGTAGCCCAAATCATCGGCTACGATGATGATAACATTTGGGTTTTGTTCCGCTAATTTTGACTTCCTTTTTTGAATAAAGGCGGTCGAAATGCCAAAAAACGCAACTGAAAATAGAAATGCTAATTTCTTCATGGTTTTGGTATGTTTTTATAGACTCTAACATAATCTATATAAGCCTTGTCGGTATTTCCTTTTTGTATAAATTCATTTTTCCGAACATCTCCGTTCACCCAATCGTTTGCACCAAAACAACTTCCTGAAAAATAAAGGAAATGGGGTACATTTGGTATTAAAAAAGGCTTTTCCATGATTCTAACTAAATTGCCATCGTAGTAAAATTTGAGAAAAGTGGGTGTCCATTCAAAACCAAAAATATGAAATTCTTGAGAATGTAAATTAGGTGCTTTTATCATCGTACCATTTGATTTGTGTGCAGGTTTTGCATACCCATCCCAGTGCAAACCTGATGAGTATGCATCAATCATTTTGTTACCTTCAACAATATCTATTTCAGCCCCATCATTTGCTGTGCCATCTATTTTTCCGTTGGGAGAAGTAGTGCCTTCTGCATTAGGCATCATCCAAAACGCAGTTTGATATCCATTGGGTTTAACAAGGTGCATTCGACATTCAAAATAGCCATAGGTTGTTGCAAATTTGTATTTCGAATTAAATCTACCTGCGAAGTATGCAGAATCATGAAAATTTGATTTTCGGTAATAAATAAACGCTTTACCTTCTTTTTCTTCTACCTGTTCACTATTTGCGTAAAGCGTAATATCTGGTCGCTTTTTTACTGAGTTTTCAACCGTCCATTTCGTGGTATCTATTTGATTATCATTAAATTCATCTGAAAAAACAAGGGTCCATTTTTTCTTAATATTTGTCAATGAATCATTTATTAAAAAAGGGCTTACTTTTTTAGCACTTTTAGCATCTACCATTTTAGAATTGTTTGATTTTGAAGAGATATGCTGAGTAGTTTTACAGCCCATTAATGCTAGAATCATAAGTGTAAAAACTAAACTTTTGCTATTTCTCATGATCTGTCAAAAAAAATTAATAGAGTGGTACTTGCAATAATATTAATTAAACTGTCATTTTTCACGAACCCAATCATCAGTACGAAAAGAGGATACTGGAATACCGTTTAATCCAAATAGGTCGCCTATAACAAAATTCTTGAAAGCGTATCTAACGGATACAGGCTGAGGCACCAATAAAGATTTTGCTGTAATACCATTTTGGGTAATTACAGCTTTGGCTGGGTAAAACACTTTATCTGCACCCGCCATTTCAAAAAGCGACAGCTCTTTTCCAAAGGAAGTTAGTCCATTTGGAACGTTGTCAAAGGTGAGTTTTGCTGTGTCATTTTTAAAAGTAACCCCTTTAAAATTTGGACTGTAGGGATTAATACCTTTAATTTCATAGGTTTGGTGCAATGCCAAATATGCCAAGCGATTCCCCACGGTTTCTTTATTAGCAGGATGAATGAGGTTTTGTTCGCCCACATCCATGAGACTCGC
Organism: Cytophagaceae bacterium; assembly: GCA_031414675.1. Lineage (GTDB taxonomy): Bacteria > Bacteroidota > Bacteroidia > Cytophagales > Spirosomataceae > Leadbetterella. The sequence goes on along the minus strand of JANNWE010000062.1, from coordinate 5 downwards.
CATAC